>NZ_JAFCTQ010000004.1:0-78572 GCF_049896105.1 Janthinobacterium sp. PSPC3-1
TAAAAGCCGGCTGGAGTGCTGACTACCTTGCCAAGGTCTTGGGCTTGCCGATCTGATGCTTCATGCAATCGCCCTGCGGGCTACCTCGCGTGCGATACGGTGTTGAGCGTGCCAGGCCGCGACGACATCAAGACGGAATTCACGTTCATGCTGGAAAGCACTGGCTGGCGTTACGTGCCGCGCTGACGGCACGGTCCATCCATTCATGCCGGGCACGGCGCCACCATAAGCCGTGCCCGCCCGACAGTCGCAGGCACTACCTTCCCATCACAGCGCCCGTCCGGGCCTGTACCTCCATCTTCTCCGACATATCCAGCTGGCCGTGCGTGCCTGTCAGCACACCAGCATCCTGTGCCAGGCAAGAATGGTTGCGATTAATTATTTAATAATAATATAAAAGAAACTAAAATTTAACATATGTAAGAAAATTGTTGGATAAATATTGGCATTTAAGCAAAAAAATAATATATTTGTTTAATTCGTTTAATTTGGCGTACTATATCAACAAGATTATGCGGATCAATGTCAGGCAGTGCAGGCGTAACGCTGCGGCAGCCTTGCTCCGTAAAATATTCTATTTTATTGGTAATAAAATACTAAAATAGGGATGCCAGGTAGGCAGTATTGCCTGACATCACTCCGCTGCTTGCTTTCCCGTCACCGTACGGGCTACCCCGAGGATGTGACCATGCGACTCAATCTTCCCGTCAGCGATACCGAGATCAACCTGAGCGACACCGAGACCATCGTCTCGACTACTGACTTGCAAGGCAATATTACCTACGCCAATCCCTACTTCATCGCCATCAGCGGCTACACGGCCGAGGAATTGATGGGGGCGCCGCAAAATATCCTGCGCCATCCCGACATGCCGGTCGAGGCGTTTGCCGACTTCTGGGCCACCATCCGTTCTGGCCGCTCGTGGAGCGGCATGGTGAAAAACCGCTGCAAGAACGGCGACTTTTACTGGGTGCTGGCCAATGTCACGCCAGTGGTCGAGGACGGCGTGGCGATCGGCTACATGTCGGTGCGCACCAAGCCCACGCGCCAGCAGGTGGCGCAGGCGGCGGCCCTGTATGCCCGCATCAAGGCGGGCCAGGCCGGCGGCATGGCGATCAGCCAGGGTGCGGCCGTGCGCACGGGCTGGCTGGCGAAAATCGTGGGCTTGCGCGATATGGCGCTCGGCAAGCGCATAGCCTGGAACCTGGGGCTGCTCAGCCTGGCCTTGCTGCTGCAACTGGCCTGGCATGCCGAGGTGTTTCCCGACTCGGCCGGACCGTGGCTGACTGCCGTGTCGGTGGTGGCGCTGCTGGCGACGCTGTATTTCTGGAACGTGTTGCACCGCACCGTGATCGTGCCGCTGCAGCAGGCACGCCAGGCCTGCGACGTGATGGCCGGCGGCGACCTGACGGGCGAAATCGACACCACGCGGCGCGACGAAATGGGGCAGCTGCTGCGCTCCTTGCGCCAGCTGCGCGTGAACCTGCACTCCATCGTCGGCGATGTGCGCGGCAACTTTCTGCGCATCAGCATGGCCAGCCAGGAGATTGCAGCCGGCAATATGGACTTGTCGGGCCGCACCGAGGCGCAGGCCTCGGCCCTTGAGCAGACGGCGTCGAGCATGGAGCAGCTGGCGGCCACGGTGCAGCAAAACAGCGGCAACGCCGAACAGGCCAGCACCATGGCGGGCAAGGTGCATGGCCTGGCCGGGCGCGGCGGCGAAATCGTCGGCCAGGTGGTCACCATGATGGACGAGATCAACGCCTCGTCGAAAAAAATCGGCGACATCACCGGCATCATCGAAGGCATTGCGTTTCAAACCAATATCCTGGCCCTGAACGCGGCGGTGGAAGCGGCGCGCGCCGGCGACCAGGGACGCGGCTTCGCGGTGGTGGCCGGGGAAGTCCGCAGCCTGGCGCAGCGTTCGGCGGCGGCCGCCACCGAGATCAAGCAGCTGATCACGGCGTCCTTGCAGCAGGTACAGGAGGGCACGCGGCTGGCCGCGCAGGCCGGCGCCAGCAGCCAGGAAATGCTGGTCGCGGTGCAGGGCGTGCATGGCATCATGGGCGAAATCGCCTCGGCCTCGCGCGAGCAAAGCCATGGCATCGGCCAGGTCAACCAGGCCGTGACGCAAATGGATGAAGTGACGCAGCAGAACGCGGCGCTGGTGGAGGAATCGGCGGCCGCATCGAGCTCGCTGCAGGACCAGGCGCTGCAACTGGAACAGGCGATGGCGCTGTTCCGGCTCGAGCGGCGCGCCGGCGCTGCAGCAGCCGCCAGGACGGGGCCGGGAAGGGCAGGGCAGGCACCAGCAAGGCCCGCGGTGGTGACAAGGGGGGCCATTGCGCCCGCAGCGCGCATACGGCACATGGCGGGGTAAGCGGCGGCACCATTGCAGTGTGCCTCAGAAGGTTTCCCATTCACTATCCTGCCTGGCCGGCCTGGACAAGCTGGCAGCGGCCGGCTTGACCGCCACCTTCGCTCGCGCCACCGCATGCCGCACATTGCGCTGGGTGGTCTCGTCGAGCTTGAAGGTGCTGACCAGTTCGGCCAGCCGCGCCGACTGGTCCTGCAGCGCGTTGGCGGCGGCCGCCGCTTCCTCGACCAGCGCCGCGTTCTGCTGCGTCACCTGGTCCATCTGCGTGATCGCATGGTTGACTTCGGCGATGCCGGTGCTTTGTTCCTGCGCCGCCGAGCTGATTTCGGCCACGATATCGGTCACGCGCTGCACGCCTTCCACCACCTGCCCCATGGTCTTGCCGGCCTGTTCCACCAGCTGCGTGCCTTCGTCGACCTTGCCGACCGAGTCGCCGATCAGGGTCTTGATTTCTTTCGCCGCCGCGGCCGAGCGCTGCGCCAGGCTGCGCACTTCGGTGGCCACCACCGCAAAACCGCGTCCCTGTTCACCGGCACGCGCCGCTTCCACGGCCGCGTTCAGCGCCAGGATATTGGTCTGGAAGGCGATGCCGTCGATCACGCCGATGATGTCGACGATGCGGTTCGAGGCCACATGGATCTCGCCCATGGTGGCAATCACCTGCCGCACCACGGCGCCGCCGTCCTGCGCCACGTTTGACGCCGACTGCGCCAGGGTGCTGGCCTGGCGTGCGTTGTCGGCCGTCTGGTGCACGGTGGACGACAGCTGTTCGACGGCCGACGCGGTTTCTTCCAGCGAGCTGGCCTGCTCTTCGGTGCGCGACGACAGATCCAGGTTGCCGCTGGCGATTTCGGCCGAGGCGGTGGCAATGGTGTCGGCGCCGGTGCGCACTTCGCGCACGGTATTGCGCAGGCTCTGGTTCATTTCCTTGAGCGCCTGCTGCAGCTGGCCGATCTCGTCGCTGCTGTCGATGGCGATGGTGCGGCTCAGGTCGCCGCTGGCGACGGCCCTGGCCGCTTCCACCGCGTGATCCAGCGGCACGGTGACGCTGCGCGCCATCAGCCAGGCGGCGATCACGCCCATCAGCAGCGCGGCCGCGCCCAGGGCCAGCAGCAGGCTGCGGCCCGAGCGGAAACTGCCGTCGATGCTGGCGGCGGCGCCGTCGATCACGCCCTGTTCGAATTTCACCAGGGCGCGGATGCTGTCCGAATACGCTTGCGTGGCGGGCGCCATCTTGCTGTCGTACGCCGCGTTGGCCATCTCGTCATTGCCCGCTTCCTTCATCTTGAAGACGTCGTTGCGGATATCGTTGAACACTTTGCGCTGGGCCAGCATGGCATCGAGCACCTTGCGGTCTTCCGGACCCGTCACGCTGTCTTCCAGCTGCTTCTGGATCGCCGAGGCGCGCTGCGAGTACGAGGCCATCTGCTTCTTGAAATAATCCTGCACGGCCGGGTCATTGCTTTTCACCACGGCGGCGCTGCGTGCGCCATTGCTTTCGATAATGCCGATCCATTCGGAAGCGATGCGTTCGCGTACCAGGTCGCGCTCGACCATGGTGTGGGTGGCGTTGCCGATATCCTGCAGGCGCACCACGCCGATCAGTATCATCAGGGCCATCAGGGCCAGCACCAGGCCAAAACCCAGGCTGAGGCGGGCGCCTATGCGGAGATTGCGTATAGTCATAGCGTTTTCGGGGAAAGAAGAGGAAAGCGTAGATGGCAAGCAATGTTGCCAGATCGGACAAATGGCCCGAATTGTAACGCGATGTTGCCGTACGGCAAAAGTTAACTGTTGTTAACTAACGGCTTTTGTCTCTTTTTTGCTTTGGAAAGTTGCTATCTTTTACGTGGATGCGGGAGAAAATCCGGGGTCAGACTCGTCGGGGGAATACGTCCCAGTGGGATGTATTCCGATCGCGAAGCGACTGACCCCGGCACTTGCTGGTGGGTTTCAGCTGTTACTGCATATGCCAGCCGTGGCTGACCACGATCGACTGCCCGCTCAGCGCATTCGACGGAAACGCCGCCAGGAATACTGCCGTTTGCGCCACGTCCTGGGTGGTGGTGAACTCGCCGTCGATGGTGTCTTTCAGCATCACTTTCTTGATCACGTCTTCCTCGCTGATGTTCAGCTGGGCAGCCTGTTCCGGGATCTGCTTGTCGACCAGCGGGGTGCGCACGAAGCCGGGGCAGATGACGTTGGCGCGGATGCCGTCTTTCGCGCCTTCCTTGGCCACCACCTTGGCCAGGCCGACCAGGCCGTGCTTGGCCGCCACGTAGGCGCTCTTGAAGGGCGAGCCTTCGTGTGAATGCACCGAACCCATGTAGATGATGGCACCGCCGCGGCCACCCTGGATCATGGCGCGCATGCAGGCGCGGGTGGTCAGGAAAGCGCCGTCCATATGGATCGCCAGCATTTTCTTCCACTGGTCAAACGGATAGTCGACCACCGGGCTGATGATCTGGATGCCGGCGTTGCTGATCAGGATGTCGATGCCGCCGAAATGGGCCACGGCGTCGGCCACGCCCTTGTCGACCTGTTCTTCGCTCGACACGTCCATGGCGACGGCGAACGCCTCGCCGCCGGCCTGCGTGATTTCATCGGCCGTCTTGCTGGCGGCATCGAGCGCCAGGTCGGCGATCACGACCTTCGCGCCCTGTTTCGCGTATTCGATGGCCATTTCCTTGCCGATGCCGCTGGCGGCGCCGGTAATCAGTGCGACTTTGTCCTTGAGTTGCATTATTCATCCTTTGCGGTGCAGGTGGGAGGATACAAATTAACTTGCCGCTGCCAGTATAGCCAGAAACAGGATCGCAGATCATTCACGCGCATCAAGCCGCGCCTGCAAGCGCCAGGCGCCCGGATTGGTGCCGGCCCAGGCGCGAAACGCGTGGTTGAAGGCGCTTTGCTCCTGGTAGCCCAACAAAAAGGCGATATCGACCAGCGACAGCTCGGGCTGGAGCAAATAATCGCAGGCCTGGCGGTAGCGCACCTGGTCCAGCTGGGCCTGGAAACCGGTGCCGGCGTCGCCGAGTTTTCTTTGCAGGGTGCGCGGTGTCATGGCCAGCTCGCCGGCCACGCCGGCCAGGCGCACCGCGCCCTGGCGCAGGCCGGCCGCGATGGCTTGTTGTACCTGCGCTTCGATCCCGACGCTGGCGCCCGTCAACCCACAGCGCTGCGCCAGCAATTGTTCCGCGTGCTGGCGCAGCAGCGGATACAGGCTGGTGTCGGCGTTCGGCACCGGCCAGTCGAGTACCCGCGCGTCCATGGTGGCGGTGTTGGCGTCCGCGTTGAAACGCGGCAGGCTGCCCAGCACGCGCACATATTCGTCGCGGTGGCCGGCATGGCGCAGCAGGGCCTCGCCGCCGCCGTCATGGGCAAACGCCAGCTCGCCTGGCGGCAGTGGCATGCCGGCCAGCCAGTCGCCACACACGCGTATGCCGGCAAACACGCTGTCGACCAGGTGCCGGCTGGCATGCGGATAGTGGCTGATCCAGCGGTATTGAAAGCGGTCGCCGTCGCGCCGCAGCGACGAGCGGCCCAGGTCGTGCGCCAGCACTTCATAGCGCGCCGTCTGTTCCAGCGCCTGGCCGACGCTGGCGCAACTGAGCAGCACCAGGCCGTAGGCGCTGTAGGTGCCCATGCGCACGCGCTCGCCCACGTGCAGGCCGAAATGCGCGTCGCCGGCCAGCATGGCACCCGCGTCGAGCAGGCGCACATAGGTGGCGGCGGGCAGGGTGGCCGGCAGCGGCGACAGGCCGTTTTCCGGCAGCCCGGCGGCGCTGGCCAGCGCGGCGCCGTCGATGCCGTGCGCGCCGGCCGCTTCCAGCAGCGGCTGCACATAGGCGGCGACGACGGTGTCAGTGCCTGGCATGATGGAACAATGCGATTGTCATGAAAAACCAATACCCCGTGATGGTGGCGGCCTATGCTGGCCGTCAGACAGTATATCTTGGGAGGCAGGCGATGCGACGCTGGAATGGATGGGGCGATGACGGTGTCGTCCATGCCTTGAGTGCCGAGGCGCTGGGT
Organism: Janthinobacterium sp. PSPC3-1; assembly: GCF_049896105.1. Lineage (NCBI taxonomy): Bacteria > Pseudomonadati > Pseudomonadota > Betaproteobacteria > Burkholderiales > Oxalobacteraceae > Janthinobacterium > Janthinobacterium sp. PSPC3-1. Next base: position 6,413 of record NZ_JAFCTQ010000004.1, read on the forward strand.
TTTTTGCACGAAAGGCTGGGGCCGGGCCAGGCGATCACCGACGCCAGCTTCGAGGCCGTCTGTGCGCTGGTGCCCGCCTCGCGCCTGGCAGGCCATCCGCTGATCGACACCGCGCCGGCGCTGCGCGTGCGCCATGCGCTGGGGCAAAGCCTGCCCGACTGGTTCAAGCTGCGCCATGGCCGCATCGGCGCGGTGCCCGATGGCGTGGCCTTTCCCGACAGCGGCGAACAGGTGCGCGCACTGCTGGCGCATGCGCGCGCGCACGGCATCGTCATCATTGCCCACGGCGGCGGCACCAGCGTGGCCGGCCATTTGACCGTGCCTGACGGTCACCGTCCCGTGCTGTCGCTCAGCCTGCGGCGCCTGTGCGCGCTGCAGGGCCTGGACCGCGAGGCGCAGCTGGCCACCTTTGGCGCGGGCATCCTTGGTCCCGACCTGGAAGCGCAGCTGCGCGCACACGGCTATACCCTGGGCCACTTTCCGCAATCGTTCGAATATTCCACGCTGGGTGGCTGGATCGCCACGCGCTCGTCCGGCCAGCAATCGCTGTGCTATGGCCGCATCGAGCAGCTGTTTGCCGGCGGCGTGGTCGAAACGCCGGCCGGCACGCTGGCCTTGCCGACCTTTCCCGCCTCGGCGGCCGGCATCGACCTGCGCGAAATGGTACTGGGCTCGGAAGGGCGCATCGGCATTATCACGCAAGCGACCGTGCGTGTCTGTCCGCTGCCGGCCCGCGAAGCCTTTCACGCCGTGTTCTTTGCCGGCCTGGCGCAGGCGCTGGCAGCCGTGCGCGCATTGGCGCAGGCGCGCCTGCCTTTGAGTTTGCTGCGCCTGTCGAACGCGGCCGAAACGCAGACCATGCTGGCGCTGGCCGGCCATGCGCGCCAGGTCGCTTGGCTGGAACGCTACCTGGCCCTGCGCGGCTGCGGCGAGGGCAAGTGCATGCTGATGGTTGGCGCCAGCGGCGAGGTGGCGGCCGTGCGTGCGGCGATGCGCGCCGCCCTGGCGCTGGCGCGCCGGCACCAGGGCGTGCATGTCGGGCGCCGCATGGGCGACAAATGGAAGCAGGGGCGCTTTCGCAATGTCTACCTGCGCAATGCGGCCTGGGAGCACGGCTATGTGATCGACACGGTGGAAACGGCGGTCGACTGGCCGCGCGTGCCGGCCATGATGGCGGCGCTGGAAGCGGCGGCGGTCACCGCGCTGGGAGGTTTTGGCGAGCGCGTGCACGCCTACACGCATCTGTCGCACCTGTATGCGCAGGGCGCCAGCGTGTACACCACCTATGTATATCGCCTGGCTGCCACCCATGAGGAAAACATGGCCCGCTGGCGCGCCTTGAAAGACGCCGCCAGCGCCGCCATCGTGGCGCATGGCGGCACCATCAGCCACCAGCACGGCGTGGGCACCGACCATGCACCATACCTGCTGGCCGAGAAGGGCGCGCTGGGACTGGCGGCGATGGGCGCGCTGCTGCGCCGGTTCGACCCGCAGGGCCTCATGAATCCCGGCAAACTGCTGCAGGACGCGAAAGGAACTCCATGAACCGCGAGGGACTTCCAGCGTTGCTGGCGCGCGAGTGGGACCTCCTGATTATCGGCGGCGGGATTACCGGCGCCGGCATCTTGCTCGAAGCGGCGCGGCGCGGGCTGGCGGCGCTGCTGGTCGAGCAGAAGGATTTTGCCTGGGGCACGTCCAGCCGTTCCTCGAAACTGGTGCATGGCGGCCTGCGCTACCTGAAGCAGGGCCGGCTGGGCATGACCTTCGAATCCGTGCACGAGCGGCAGGCCTTGCTGCGGGATGCGGCCGGGCTGGTCGAGCCACAGGGCTTTGCCTTTGGCGACTACCTGGGCCGTAAACCGGGCCGGCGCCAGTTCATGCTGGGCCTGGCCATCTATGACTGGATGGCGGGCCGGCGCACGCGCCGCCTGCTGTCGGCCGATGAATTTGCCATGCTGGCGCCGCATGTGGCGCGCGCCGGCCTGCAAGGCGGCATGCTTTACCAGGACGCCAAGACCGACGACGCGCGCCTGGTGCTGCGCGTGCTGCAGGAGGCGCGCCAGCATGGTGGCGTGGCCGTCAATTACCTCGGCGTGGCCGCCTTGCTGCGCACGCAAGACACCGTCGACGGCGCGCTGCTGCATGACGCCGTCGGCCATCACGATCACCGCGTGCGGGCGCGGCTGGTGATCAGCGCCACCGGCGCCTGGGCCGATGGCTTGCGCGGCCAGGTCGGCGGCGTGCCCAGGCTGCGCCCTTTGCGCGGCAGCCATCTGCTGCTGCCGGCCTGGCGCTTGCCGCTGGCGCAGGCCGTCAGCCTGATGCATCCGCACGACGGACGGCCCGTGTTCGCCTATCCATGGGAGGGCGTGACCCTGGTCGGCACCACCGATGTCGACCATGGCGCAGGCCTCGATGCCGAAGTGGCCATCACGCGCGCCGAATTCGATTACCTGCTGGCCGCGCTGCGCTGGCAGTTTCCCGCGCTCGAGCTGGTGGAAAACGACGTGATCGCCACTTTTTCCGGCGTGCGGCCGGTGGTGGCCAGCGGCGCGCTTGACCCATCGCAGGAAGCGCGCGAACATGCGCTGTGGGTGGAGCAGGGTTTGCTGACGGTGGCCGGCGGCAAGCTGACCACCTTCCGCGCCATCGCGCTGCAGGCCTTGCGCATGGCCGCGCCGCTGCTGCCGCACTGGCGCGCCGATTTGCGCAAGCTGCCGGTCTTTACGGCCGTGGCGCCATTGACGGGATCGGCCATGCAACTGGACAGCGAACAGCGTTTGCGCCTGCTGGGCCGCCACGGCGCGCAGGCGCAGGCCCTGTGCGACGCGGCGCAGGACGGCGAGCTGGCGATGATCCCGGGCACGCAGACCGTGTGGGCGCAACTGCGCTGGGGCGCGCGCATGGAATGCGTGGAACACCTGGACGACTTGCTGCTGCGACGCACGCGGCTCGGTTTGCAACTGGCCGGTGGCGCGCTGGCGATCTTGCCGCGCGTGCGCGCCATCTGCCAGCAGGAACTGGGGTGGAGCGACGCACGCTGGGAAGAAGAACAGGCGCGCTACCTGGCGCTGTGGCGCGGGCATTACAGCGTGCCGGCACCATAAAAAAGGAGAACAATATCGATACCTTGCTGTTTGGCGAAATACTGGAACTGGGCGACGCCCGCATTACCTATGACACTTTGTCGCCGCTGGACCTGGCGCAGCCGGTGGCCGCCATCGTCGAGGACCTGGGCGAAGACTTGCTGCAGATAGCCTGCGACAATGGCGATATCGTCGACGTCGGCTGGTATCCGGCCTGGAACGAGGCGGGCCGCCTGCGCGTGGTGACGGTGCGCGGCCAGGACTGGGAGGCGCCGATATTCAGCGCACAGCCGGCGACGAGTCCCCAGGCGCTGCTGGCCTGCCTGCGTGCCGCGCTGGCGCGGTCGGGCGAGCGGTGAGCGCGGGTCCGTATCTGCTGGCGATCGACAACGGTACGCAAAGCGTGCGCGCGCTGCTGTTCGATGTGCAGGGCAACCTGGCGGCCAAGTCGCAGGTGTTCCTGGAGCCGTATTTTTCGACCCATCCCGGCTGGGCCGAGCATGACGCCGACGGCTACTGGCAGGCCGTGTGCGAGGCGTGCCGGCAGTTGTGGCGCTCCACGTCCATCGACAGGGCGCAGGTAAAAGGCGTGGCGGTGACCACCCAGCGCGGCACGGTGGTCAATGTCGATGAAGCGGGCGTGCCGCTGCGGCCCGCCATCACCTGGCTGGACCAGCGCCAGACGCGGCAGATACCGCCGCTGGCGCCCTGGTGGCGGGCGGCGTTTCGCCTGGCGCGCCTGGACGGCACCATCGGCTATTTTCGCCGCGAGGCCGAGATCAACTGGATCGCCGCGCAGCAACCGGACATCTGGCGGCGCACCCACAAATTCCTGCTGCTGTCGGGCTTTTTGAACCACCGCCTGTGCGGGAAATTCATCGATTCGACCGGCTCGCAGGTGGCGTATATCCCCTTCGACTACAAGCGCCATGCCTGGGCCGGGCGCCACGACTGGAAGTGGCAGGCGCTGGCCATCAAGCCGGCCATGCTGCCCGAACTGGTGGCGCCGGGCAGCCGTATGGGGGAGATTACTGCGGCGGCCGCGCTGGCCACCGGCGTTTTGGAAGGCACGCCCTTGCTGGCGGCCGCCGCCGACAAGGCCTGCGAAGTGCTGGGCGCCGGCTGCGTCGAACCGCACGTGGCCTGTCTCAGCTACGGCACCACGGCCACCATCAACACCACCAATCATCGTTATCTGGAAGTGACGCGCTTCATTCCGCCGTATCCGGCCGCCATGCCGGGCGCCTACAGCACCGAGGTGCAGATTTTTCGCGGCTACTGGATGGTCAACTGGTTCAAGGAGCAGTTCGGCGACCGCGAGCGGCAGGCCGCCGCCGAAAACGGCTCGGGCTTGCCGGCCGAAGCGCTGTTCGACCGCCTGGTCGACAGCGTGCCGCCCGGTTCCATGGGCCTGATGCTGCAGCCCTACTGGAGCCCTGGCATCAAGGTGCCGGGACCGGAAGCGAAGGGCGCCATGATCGGCTTTGGCGACGTGCATACGCGCGCCCACATGTACCGCGCCATCCTGGAAGGCCTGGCGTATGCGCTGCGCGAGGGCCGGGAGCGCATCGAGAAAAAAAGCGGCGTGACTATCACCGCGCTGCGCGTGGCCGGCGGCGGCTCGCAAAGCGATGCGGCGATGCAGCTGACGGCCGATATCTTCGGCATGCCGGCCGCGCGCGCCCATGTGTATGAAAGTTCGGGCCTGGGCGCGGCGATTTGCGCCGCCGTCGGCCTGGGCTACCATGCCGGCTTCCCGGCCGCCGTGCGCGCGATGACGCGCCAGGGCCGCGTGTTCCAGCCGCATGCCGACCATGTGCGCATCTATGACCAGCTGTACCGGCGCGTGTACCGCAAGATGTATGGACGGCTGCAGCCTTTGTATCGCGATATCGCCGAGATCACCGGCTACCCGGCTTGATCCAGTTATAAATGATATTGCGAATCATTCGCATCCATTGTATGATGTGCATCGCATTTCACCAAGGCAACTTATCCCGGTGATGCGACAAGCCGCCGCCCATGCGCGGCGGCTTGTCCCGCGCGGGCAGAACGCCGCCGCAACGCTCCCTTCAACGCCGCCGCTTGAACAGTGCATGACGCACCCTCTGCCCAGCGCTTTTTCATTCCACAAGCATGAAGAACCAGGCAAGGACAGCAATGAGATCGAGCAGCAAGCATACGTCGCGCGCAGGCGCCCTGACCCCGATGGCGGCCGCACTGGCCCTGGCGCTGGGCGCCGTTGGCAACGCCTGGGCGGTCGATGCCGGCGACACCTCGAACGACACCCGGATGCCCGCCATCAGCGTGTTCGGCGACGCCATCAGCGCCAGCACGGCCGGGCGCTCGTACATCAACAGCGAAGACATCGAACGCCAGCAGGCCGACAACGTGGCCTCGCTGCTCGACACCTTGCCCGGCGTCGACCTGGCCGGCACGGCGCGCCCGAGCGGGCAAAGCCTCAATATCTGGGGCTTCAACAAGGTACAGGACGTGAAAGTCATCCTCGACGGCGTGCCCAAGGGATTTGAAAAATACCGCCAGGGTTCGATCTTCATCGAGCCGGAACTGATCAAGCAGATCGAAGTGAACAAGGGCGCCCATACCAGCTTGTATGGCAATGGCGGCTTTGGCGGCGTGATCACGGTCGAGACCAAGGATGCGAAGGACATGCTCGACGGCGACGCCAGGCTGGGCGCTTTCGTCAAGTACTCGCGCCACAGCAACAACGCGGAAGACGATGTCACCGTCGCCGCGTATGGCCGCACCGAAGACGGCCGCTTTGACGTGATGGCGTTTTCCACCCGGCGCAAATCGGACGACCTGCGCAAGCCGGATGGCAAGCCATTCCGCTTTTCCGCCGTCGATGCGCCGTCGAACCTGGTCAAGCTCAATGTGCGCTTGACACCCGAACAGCTGCTGACCGTCACCGCCATGAAGAGCGGCAGCACCGGCTGGGGCCCGTTCGCCGCCATGGGCGAAGACGTGCCGACGCCGACCGAAGCGGAAATCAAGCGCTACGGCCTGGAAGAAGCGTGGCAGCGCAAGGCCGTCTACCGCGACCAGGACGACGATACCTATTCCGTCAAATGGCAGTACGCGCCGGCCAACAATCGCTGGGTCAAGCTGACGGCCACGGCCGGCTATTCGCACACCGACCAGCACGACAAGCGCCTGCCGTCGGCCTCGCTGGGCTCCTACCTGGGTTCGCTGGGCAACGAAAGCTGGGCCTCGTATGTGGACCGCATCGCCGAGATCCGCAATGAAAGCGTTTTTACCACCGGCGCGCTATCGCACGTGCTGATGACGGGCCTGCAATGGCACAAGAACGTGCGCGACACCCTGATGTATTACCCGTCGTCGACCGCGCTGAAAGACCCCAGCTATAACTATGGCTATTTCCAGCCCTATTACATGCCGTCCGGGCGCCAGGAGACGCGCGGACTGTATTTGCAGGACGCGATGACCTATGGCGACGTGACCCTGACGGCGGCGCTGCGCCATGACCGCGTGGTGTCCGAAGGCGTGCCGAACGTGGCTTCGCGCTATAACAGCCCGCTGCCGGCGGCAGGCCACGACTTCAGCGAAAAAACCCATGAAGACTGGTCGCCGCGTTTGGGCCTGTTCTGGAAGGCCAGCAGCGCGCTGGCGCTGTTTGGCGACTTGAGCCGCACCTGGCGCGCGCCAACCATCGACGAGATGTATTCGAATGAATATTATGTGTCGGCCCGCCTCGGTTCCAGCACGCCGGGCACCAGCCGCGACCTGGCGGTCGAGCGCGTGACGGCCGCGCGGCTGGGCGTGATGCTGCACCGGCAGGGGCTTTTCCAGGAGCGCGACGATGCGCAATTGCGCGTGACGGCGTACCGTAACCGGGTCGAAGACAATATCGGCCCGCGCCTGGGCGTGCTGGTCGAAGGCTACGTTTCAGGCAGCGGCGTGGGTTTGCCGCCGGGCTTGTCGTCCTATCGTAACCTGGCCGGCTTCCGCACCGAGGGCGTCGAGATCGAATCGTATTACAACTCGCCACGCCTGTTCGCCAGTGCTTCCTTGTCGTCGCAATTCGGCTCGCGCCGCGGTGCGCAGCGTGATCCGTGGGGCAAGAATGAACCGGTTTCCACGATTGCGCCGGACAAGGTGATGACGGGGCTGGGCTGGCGGTTTGCCGATTTGGGCGCGACTGTCGGCTGGCAGGGGCGGTTTGTGGCCAAGCAGGATCGCGTGCTGCCGGTGGGGAATGTTTATCGCCTGCCGCCGTCGAAGGGGTATGCGTTGCATACTTTGTTTGCGTCGTGGAATGGTACTGCAGGTCTTTGGCGCGGGACCGAGGTGCGGCTTACTGTTGATAATGTTTTCAATCGTCATTACATGCCGTATTTGAGTGAAGCAGTGACAGGTGTCGGACGCAATGCCAAGTTGAGCGTGTCCCGTAAATTTTAAACAGCGGGCCGGAGACGCGGACCTGAGAAAATGCCGATGGCCGCGTTGCAGCTTCCTCGCCGTACATGCGTACTGTCTTCGTCGCTGCGCCTTGCCCTCGGCATTTTTCAGGCCCGCTTGGCCCGAGCGCCTCTTTTGAGGTCTCGGGCCGGATTGATCGCCCGTGGTCTGCTTTCTTGCTTATCGCAGTATCAACGCCTTCACCGTCTCCCACGCCGTACTCCCCGAACTGGTCGCCCGCACCTGGTTGCGGCCGGCTTCTTTTGCCACATACAAGGCGCGGTCGGCGGCGACGAACAGGGCTTCGCGGTTGTCGAGTTGATGGGGGCGGATGGTGGCGACGCCGATGCTGACGGTGATCCAGGCGGAAGTCGTTGAGCGGGGGTGCGGCAGGTGCAGCGCTTCGATGGTGGCGCGGATGGTTTCGGCGAGCAGCATCGCGCTGTCGGCTTCGGTTTCCGAAAAAAGCATCACGAATTCCTCGCCGCCGTAGCGGGCCGCCAGGTCGCCCGGGCGGCAAGCGTGGGCGTCGATCGCCTGCGCCACTTGCTGCAAACAGGTGTCGCCAGCGGGGTGGCCCAGGCTGTCGTTGTACAGTTTGAAATGGTCGACGTCGAGTACCACCAGCGACAGCACGCCGCCGTTGCGCACGCTGCGCTGCCATTCTTTTTCCAGGAAGCTGTCGAAATGGCGGCGGTTGGCGATTTTCGTCAGCGGGTCCAGGTAGGCGGCGCGCTGCAGCGCGTCTTCGGATTGCTTGTGGTGGGTGATGTCGTGCAGCAGGCCGATGTAGAGCGGCTGGCGCAAATACATCGGGGTCAGGGTCAGGTCCATGCTCAGCGCATGGCCAGCGCGGTGGCGGATCGCCACTTCGCGCGTGCCGTGATTGTGCGCGGTGTCCGGATTGGCCGCATGCATGGCGAAATAATCGAGGTATTCCTGCGTCACCATGGGGCTGAGCAGTTCGGCGATCGAGCGGCCAGGCAGTTCGTTTTCGCGGTAGCCCAGGTAGTGGTCGCAGGCCGGATTGGTGTACTGGATGCGGCCGTCCGCCTCGATGATCAGCAGGCCTTCGGCCATATGGTTGACGATGGTGCGCAGGCGCTCGGCCTGTTCTTCCTGGGTTTCGCTGTTGCTGCGGATTTGCAGCTGGGCGCGCACGCGGGCGCACACTTCGGCCATGCGCAGCGGCTTGGCGATGTAGTCGACGGCGCCGATGTCGAAGCCGGCCACCACGTCGTCGGTGTCGGTCCTGGCGCTCATGAAGATGACGGGGATGCGTTGCGTGAGAGGATTTTGCTTGAGGTGCTGGCAGGTTTCGAAGCCATCCATGTCGGGCATCATCACGTCGAGCAGGATCAGGTCGGGCTGGGCGCGCTGGGCAATAGCGAGCGCTCGCTCGCCAGACAGGGCGACATACACCTGGTAACCTTGCTCGCTCATCAGCTTGCGCAGCAGCTCGAGGTTGGCCGGCGCATCATCGACGATCAATATCGCGGCTACGCGCCGTTGCGCATATGCCATGCTGCCTGGACTCATTGCTGCCGGCCTCTATCTGATGGGGAGCACAGGCCAGCAATGCCGCAAGAATCTAGCCTGATCTTAAAGTTACACTTTGATACAGATCATACCGCTTCGGCAATTTGTTTGGTGAAAAATTTAAGCTTTATGTTGTGGAAAGCATTGCAATAATAGTATTCCCGCCGCGCAGGCAGTGTGGCGGGAATATGGCCAAGTGGTTTACAGTTTGGCGGCGATCAGCTTGCCCAGGATGGCGATGCCTGCACGGATACGCTCGGGTGGCACCGTCACGAACGACAGGCGCAGGGTGTTGGTTTGCGGTGCGTTCGCATAGAACGGCGAGCCGGGCACGAAGGCAACCTTGTTTTCGATCGCTTCGTCCAGCAGCTTCATTGCGTCGATATGGCTCGGCAGGGTGACCCAGATAAACATGCCGCCTTCGGGCCGGGTCCAGGTCACGCCGGCCGGGAAGTGTTCCTGCAGCGCATGCAGCATGGCCTGGCACTGGTCGCCGTACAGGGTGCGGATCTTCGGAATATGCTGCGCCAGGAAGCCGTCCTTGATCACTTCATGCACCACCATCTGCGTCAGCTGCGAGGTGTGCAGGTCGGCCGCCTGCTTGGCCAGCTCCAGGCGGCGCACCAGTGGCGGCGGCGCCACCACGTAACCGAGGCGGATGCCGGGCGTGAGCACCTTGGAGAACGAACCCATGTAGATCACACCGTCCGGATGCATGTTCAGCATTTTCGGATACGGCTCGCCGCTGTAGCTCAGCGCCCCGTACGGATCGTCCTCGATCAGCGGCAGGCCGTGGCGGGCACAGGTTTCCACCAGCTCCACGCGGCGCGCCACGGACAGGCTGCGCCCGGTCGGATTCTGGAAGTTCGGCAGTGCATACAGCAGGCGCGCGCCGTCGGCGACCGGATCGACCGACGACGGCACCAGGCCTTCGTCATCGGTGTCGACCGACATGAATTGCGGGCGGTACACGGAAAACGCCTGCAGCGCACCCAGATAACTCGGGGTTTCGACCAGCACGCGGCTGCCTTCGTCGATCAGGACCTTGCCCAGCAAGTCCAGCGCCTGCTGCGAGCCGGATGTCATCAGCACCTGTTCCGGCGCGATGCTGCTGCCGCTGGTGGACAGGGAATCGGCGATCCACTGGCGCAGCGGCAGGTAGCCGTCGGTCGGGCCGTATTGCAGCGCCACCTTGCCGTTATTCGACAGCACCTTGTCGAAGGCGACCTTCATTTCGTCGACCGGGAAAGTGGCGGGCGAAGGCAGGCCGCCGGCAAAGGAAATGATGTCGGGGCGTTGCGTGATTTTCAGGATTTCGCGGATGAACGAGCTTTGCAGCTGTTCCGCGCGTTCGGCAAAGCGCCACTGGATCGGATTCGGGTTTTCAATTTTCATGCGTGTCTCACAGAAGATGCCGAGCTGCGCCGGCTGGTTGTATGGTCCGCTTGTGGCGGCCTTTTACGGGCGCCACCGGATAGGCACCGCCCAAACTGCTGCGGTATTGTACGACGGACTTGTGGGCAAGCCCACTCCCGCCGTGGTGCCTGTGCCGCGGCTGTCTTATTTCAGCTTGCGCCCGGCCGCCACCACGGCGATCACGGCGCCGGCAAACAGCAGGCTGTCGCTCGCCAGCGGTTCGCCGAGCAGCACGGCCGCGCCCAGCAAGGTCAGGAAGGGCTGCAGCAGCTGCGTCTGGCCGACCCTCGCCACGCCGCCCAGCGCCATGCCGCGGTACCAGAAGAAAAAGCCGATAAACATGGAAAACACCGAGATATACGCAAAGCCCAGCCAGGCTTGCGCGCCGGCCTGCGCCAGCATGGCCCGCTGCGGCCAGCCCTGCCACAGCACCAGCGGCAGCACGAACGGGGCGGCCAGCACCAGCGCCCAGCAGATCACCTGCTGGCCCGGCATGGCCTGCGCCAGGCGGCCGCCTTCCGCATAGCCCAGCGCGCCCAGCAGCACGGCGGCGAACATCAGCCAGTCGGCCAGATGAAAACTGCCGCCGCCCTGGCGCAGCGCGAACGCCATCACCAGCGCGGTGCCGGTCAGCGCCATCAGCCAGAATGCGGGCGAGGGACGCTCCTTGCCGCGCAGCACGGCAAACACCGCCGTGGCCAGGGGCAAAATGCCGACCAGCACCGCGCCGTGCGAGGCCGGCAGGCTGCGCATGGCGACCGAGGTCAGCCAGGGAAAGCCCACCACGCAGCCGGCCGCCACCAGCGCCAGCGGCAGCCATTGCGCGCGCCTTGGCAGGGCTGCCTGTTGACGCCACAGCCACAGCGCCGCCAGGCAGGCGGCCACCAGCGCACGACCCAGTGCGACAAACACGGCCGGCAGTTCCGCCACCGCCAGGCGGGTCATCGGCAGGGTCAGGCTGAACAGCGCAACGGCGATCAAGCCCAGCAGCAGGCCCTTGCGGTCGTCGCCCAGGCGGGGCAGGGGTGTGGCGAGGGCGGTGGCGGGCGGCATGATTTTTCCTGTCCAGTAGTGTAAGTCAGTGCTATCCTAGACTTCATTGGCAGTACAGTACAAATACACTTTCCCGCATAATTTTCGATACTGTGATGGTCACATGAGCAATACACCGGACGGCTTTCCTCATTTGTTGACGCGCGGCTCGGGCGAAACCCTGATCGACCAGATCGTGCGCTCGCTGGCCGCGCGGATCGACGACAAGCTGCTGCGCGGCGGCGCGCGCATGCCGTCGATCCGCCAGTGCGCGGCCAGCCTGGACGTCTCCTGCGCCACCATCGTCGCCAGCTACGACAAGCTGGTGGCGCGCGACTACCTCGAATCGCGGCGCGGCGCCGGCTTTTATGTACGCGAGCGCGCGACACTGCATGCGCCGCTGCCCGCTGGCAGTACGCCGGCGCCCGGTGCGCCGCAGCCGATGGACGTGGTCTGGCTGATCCGCAATATGTTCCGCCAGGCACCGTTTCATCCCGCGCCCGGCTCGGGCATGCTGCCGCCCGAATGGCTCGACGGCGAACTGGTGGCGCGCGCGCTGCGCGACGTCAGCCGCCAGCCGGGCGCGGCCATGATCAGCTATGGCCTGCCGCAGGGCTTCCTGCCGCTGCGCCAGCAACTGCAGCTCAAGCTGGCCGGCCTGGAAATCGCCTGCCCGCCCGAACAGATCGTCACCACGGTGGGCGTGATGCAGGCGCTGGACCTGGTGGCGCGCGAATTCGCCCGTCCCGGCGACACCATCTTTGTCGACGATCCCGCCTACTGGCTGATGTTCGGCGCCTTTGCCGCCATGGGCGTGCAGGTGATCGGCATTCCGCGCCTCGCCGACGGCCCCGATATCGCCGTGCTGGAACAACTGGCGGCGGTCCACCGCCCCAAGCTGTATGTGATCAATTCGGTGCTGCACAACCCCAGTTCCACTTCCCTGTCCGCCGCCAAGGCGTTCCAGGTGCTGCGCCTGGCCGAGCTGCGCGATTTCCTGGTGGTCGAGGACGATATCTATTGCGACATGCATCCTGGTTCGGCCAGCACGGTGCAGCCGGCCACGCGGCTGGCCGCGCTGGACCAGTTGCGCCGCGTGATCTACCTGGGCGGTTTTTCGAAAAGCCTGGCTGCCAACCTGCGCGTGGGCTTTATCGCCACCTCGCCCGAGCGGGCGCAGCGCCTGGCCGACCGCAAGATGCTGGCCACGCTTACCACCAGCGATATCGGCGAGCGCGTGGTCTACAAGATATTGTCGCAGGGCCTGTACCGCAAGCATGCCGAACGGCTACGCGCGCGGCTCGACAAGGTGCGCGACAGCACGTATCGCCGCATGGAGCGGGCCGGCCTGCGCTTCGAACCGGCGCAGGCCGGCATGTTTGTCTGGGCCGACACGGGCCGCGACACCAATGTGCTGGCCGAACAGGCGCTGGCCGAAGGCCTGGTGCTGGGCCCCGGCAGCCTGTTTTCGCCGCGTCAGCTGCCGTCGACCCATATGCGGCTGAACCTGGCGACAGTGCAGGAAGAGCCGGTGTGGGAATTTTTCGATCGCATGCTGGGCGCTTGATGCCCGAAAATTTGCATGTTGGCATCTTGAAATCGCCGCCAGCATCTCCAACTAGCTGACACTCGTCCCATTCACAAGACTATGAGGTAAACATGGCTGTCTCCGAAAAGCAAACACTGGGTTTCCAGACCGAAGTCAAGCAGATGCTGCATCTGATGATCCATTCTCTGTACTCGAACAAGGAAATTTTCCTGCGCGAACTGATCTCGAACGCCTCCGACGCGGCCGACAAGCTGCGCTTCGAAGCGATCGACAATGACGCCCTGTACGGCAACGATCATGAACTGAAGATCAAGGTCAGCTTCGACAAGGAAGCGCGCACCATCACCATTTCCGACAACGGCATCGGCATGACCCGAAACGAGGCGATCTCGCACCTGGGCACCATCGCCAAGTCGGGCACCAAGGAATTCTTCGGCAAACTGTCGGGCGACCAGCAGCAGGACGCGGCCCTGATCGGCCAGTTCGGCGTGGGCTTCTATTCCGGCTTCATCGTGGCCGACAAGATCACCGTCGACACCCGCCGCGCCGGCGCGGATGCATCGGAAGGCGTGCGCTGGGAGTCGGCCGGCGAAGGCGACTACAGCATCGAGCCCATCGAAAAAACCAGTCGCGGCACCGACATCGTCCTGCACCTGCGCGAAGGCGAAGACGAACTGCTGTCGAGCTGGAAGATCAAGTCCATCATTCGCAAGTACTCCGACCATATCTCGCTGCCGATCGTGATGCAGAAAGAAGAATGGGACGACGAGAAGAAGGAAACCGTGGTCAAGGACGACACGGAAACCGTCAACCAGGCCAGCGCCCTGTGGGCCCGCAGCAAGTCCGAGATCACGCCGGAACAGTACGAGGAATTCTACAAGCACGTGTCGCATGACTTCCAGGCGCCGCTGACGCACACGCACAACCGCGTCGAAGGACGCAGCGAATACACGCAGCTGCTGTACATTCCAGCCAAGGCGCCGTTCGACATGTGGGACCGCAACAAGCGCGGCGGCATCAAGCTGTACGTCAAGCGCGTCTTCATCATGGACGACGCCGAGCAGCTGATGCCGACCTACCTGCGTTTCGTCAAGGGCGTGATCGATTCGTCGGACCTGCCGCTGAACGTGTCGCGTGAAATCCTGCAGGAGTCGCGCGACGTGAAAGTCATCCGCGAAGGCTCGACCAAGCGCGTGCTGGGCATGCTGGAAGAACTGGCGAACGCCGACGAGCAGGAAAAGAAAGACAAGTACGTCACGTTCTGGAAGGAATTCGGCCAGGTGCTGAAAGAGGGCATCGGCGAAGATGCTGGCAACAAGGAACGCCTGGCCAAGCTGCTGCGCTTTGCCTCGACCGCCAACGACAGCGATGAACAGATCACGTCGTTCGCCGACTACGTGGCGCGCTTCAAGGAAGGCCAGGACAAGATCTATTACGTCACGGCCGACAATTACGCCGCCGCGAAAAACAGCCCGCACCTGGAAATCTTCCGCAAGAAAGGCGTCGAAGTGCTGCTGCTGACCGATCGCGTCGATGAATGGATGCTGTCGTTTATCCAGGACTTCGAAGGCAAGGAGCTGGTGTCGGTGGCCAAGGGCGGCCTGGACCTGGGCGCGCTGGAAGACGAAGCGGAAAAGAAAGAGCACGAAGAAACCGAAACCTCGTACGCCGACCTGGTCGGCAAGATGAAGGCCGCGCTCGAAGATAAGGCCAAGGACGTGCGCGTGACATTCCGCCTGACCGATTCGCCAGCCTGCCTGGTGGCCGACGAGAACGAATTGTCGGGCAACCTGCTGCGCATGCTGAAAGCGGCCGGCCAGAGCGCGCCGGAATCGAAGCCGATTTTGGAAATCAACCCGAACCACCCGCTGGTGACGCGCCTGAAATATGAAGACGCCGAAGGCGGCAAGTTCGGCGACTGGGCCAATATCCTGTTCGACCAGGCCTTGCTGGCCGAAGGCGGTTCGCTGGCCGACCCGGCCACGTTCGTGAAACGCCTGAACGAATTGCTGCTCAATTCGGCAAAATAAGTCGCTTGTCATTCGCCAGGCCGGTCCTTTCGCCAGAAAGGGCCGGCTTTTTTTAGGCTATGTCACCGAAAGCAGTGGGAACGCCCAGCCGTTGCGGAAGTCTAACTGATCAGGTATTTCCTTCCAGGAGCCGATCGTGGACACCACCCAGTGGCAGATTTTCGCCGACCAATTTTCACAACTATCGTATCGCCAGCGTATTGCCAGCAGCAGCTTGTTGCGCATGCGCGCGCCGCAGGATCCGGCTGTCGCCCTGATTGAGCAGACAGCACAGGCGAAACTGCATTGCCCCGCCTGCCAATCGATCCATTTCCACCGCCACGGCCAGGCCCATGGCTTGCAACGCTATCGCTGTGTTCCTTGTGGCAAAACGTTCAACGCCTTGACCGGCACGCCGCTGGCGTATCTGCACCATAAGACGCAGTGGCTCGCCTATGCGGATTGCCTGCTCAACTCGTTTTCGGTGCGCAAGGCAGCCCTGCAAGTGCATATCCATCGCAATACCAGCTTTCGCTGGCGCCATCGTTTTCTTGCGCTGGCCAAGACCGACCGGCCACATTGCCTGCACGGTATCGCCGAGGCCGACGAGATGTATGTGCTGGAGTCGCAAAAAGGTTCACGGCATATGACGCGGCCGGCACGCAGACGTGGTGGCCGCGCAGGCAAACGCGGCATTTCCAGTGAACAGGTATGTGTCCTGGTGGCGCGTGACCGCACCGGGCAAACCGTCGATTTCATCACTGGCCTGGGCCAGCTGACCAAGGCCAGCCTGCACGCCTGCCTGCCAGCGGTGATCGACCGCGACATTTTGTTGGTCAGTGATGGCCATCCGGCCTATCCCGTGTTTGCCAGGGAGCTCGGCATCCAGCATTCAGCCGTCAACTTGCGGGCCGGCATCCGCGTGCGCGGTGCGGTGCACGTGCAGAACGTCAACGCGTATCACAGCCGGCTGCGTCGCTGGCTGCGCGCCTTTCATGGCGTGGCGACGCGCTATCTGCCCAACTACCTGGGTTGGCGCTGGATACTGGACGCCAGGAGAATATTGTCCCCCGAAAGCTTGCTCAGGGCCACTTTGGGGTCGTTCCCACATTTGATGGTGACATAGCCTTTTTTACGCCGGCCGCCCGGGCGCCGTGCGCAGCGCGCCGCCGCGAGCATGCTAGAATCGCCGACGTGCCAAGCGTGGCCGCATTCACGGGTAGACCCTGGGCAGATGGAATCATGACTACTTTATCGACTTGTCGCCGCCTTGGCGGCATGCTGTTATGGGCCGCTTGCGCGGCCTTGCCGGCCATTGCGGCCGCCAGGTCCGCGCCGGCGATCGCGCCCCGGACCATCGTGCTGCCGGCCGGACAACTGCCGCGCCTGAGCGAAGAGCCGCAGGTACGCGCCGCGCTGTTCGAGTTCTTCGGTTATGCGCGCGGCAGCTATACCGATGACGATGCGCTGCTGCTGGAGCAGGCGCTCGAAGCCGTCAGCGAGCGGCGCGACGCCACCCGCAATGTGCTGCCGGACGGGCGCGTGCTGCTGGCCTCCATGAATGACCGCAAGCAGGGCCGCGAACGGGGCGCCATGCTGCTCGACAAGCGCGGTGCCATCATCGCCTTTGGCCTGGTCAACGGCCATTGCCGCCTGCAGGGCCAGCCGCTGGCCAAGGTCTGCAAGCCCGATCCCCAAGCCGTGCTGACGGTGTTCCACCGCAAGGGCATGCTGGTCGACGAGGCCGCGCCCCTGCTGGCCTGGGCCCGGCAATTGCCGCCGATGCTGGCGCTGATCGCCGCCGACGATGAAGCGGGCGGCGATGGGCAAAGAATCGCCACGGTCGAATACGTGCTGGCGCAGCCGGCGCTACCTGGCTGGAACCGCGCGCAGCTGCCGTCCGGTTTTCCGTCGGCGCTGCTGCCGCTGCTGCTCGACAAATCGACGGTGCTCACGTCGGCCGGCGCCGGCGTGTTCACGTTTCCGCTGTCGCTGAAGGGCAAGAAGCAGAACAATGTGCTCGACGAGGCGGAAGGCCGGCCGCCGCGCGACCTGGAGGTGGCGCTGCGCAGCTATGCCAGCTTCGACAGCGTGGTCGAGCTGTACCGCAAGACCATCAAGGGCGCCCGGCTGCAGCGCAACGAGCGCACCGCCTACCTGCATGGCGACCTGGGGCAGGGCAGCTACCGCGTGTATATCCGCAATACGGGCTTTGACGGCGTGATGATTGACGTGGCGCTGTGGCAGAAGAAGCTGGCCGCCGGACAATAAATCGACGCCATTGTTGACGCCGGCGGTGTTGTCGGATTACGGCCCCGCAGGGGCCTGATCCGACCTGCGTGAGGGATGCAGGATCGTAGGTCGGGTTAGCGCGCAGCGCGTAACCCGACATCACCACCATGGCCCGCCATCGTAGGTCTGGTTAGCGCACAGCGCGTAACCCGACATCACCACCATGGCCCGCCAGCGCCAGCATCGCCCTGATCTCCTCGTCGCGCCTGACCTTCCCCGTCCTGAAGCGCATATCGGTCAGCGCCGCCGGCAGTCCGCCTGCCAGCAGCGCATCAAAATCGAGCCGGGTTTCCGACACGGTCAATGTGTGCAGCGCGGGCAGTAAAGCCAGGCCATCGAGCCGCTCCAGCCCCTTGCACGTCAGCAGATGCAGCCGTTCCAGCAGCGGATTGTCACGCACATCGAGTTGCGTCAGCTTGATCTGGTCTTCCAGCCACAGCTGGCGCAGCAGCGGAAACCGGCCCAGGTCGCCCAAGTCTTCCAGCCCGCGCACGCGGATTATTTCCAGCTTGTTCAATCGTGGCGCGTCGATCTCCTGGATCGATTCGCGCCCGCCCAACTGCAGCAGCAGGCGATCAAGCTGCGCGATGCCGGACATAAAATCGAGCGCTACCTTGTTCTTGATGCGGTACAGCGACAACCTGGTCAATGCCGGCAAACCGGCCAGCGTGTCGATATGACCGGCATGGCCTTCGATCGCCAGTGTAGACAGCCGCGTGTAGTGGCGCAGCGGCGCCAGGTCGATATTGTTTTTGGCCGACTCGCCCAAGGACAGGTGCTCCAGGCCGTGCAGGTTTTCCAGCTGCAGGATATCGGTTTGCGCCAGCTCATATACGCCCAGGTCCAGGCGCTTGAGGTGGTGCAGTTCGCCCAGCGTCTCCAGATACAGTGCATTGCGGTGGCAGTCGATCGACAGGCTGGCCACATGCGGCAGCGCGCGCAGGATGCGCGTATCGAACACCCGCGGATCGTAGCCGTAGATGCGGATGGTCAGCGCGGCGCCATGGGTGGCCGCCAGTGCATCGAGTTCAGGCAGCAGCGGTTCGGGCTCCCCCAGGGTGTCGAACTGCACCAGCACCTGCCGGCCGGCGGCGATGGCGGCGCCGATTTCTGCGGCGTCAAGTTCGGCCGGATTCTGGATCGTCAGCGTGATGTGTTCCATTCTTATTCTCCAAAAATAAACGGGACTTTTTTCGGCACGGGGCAGCCTTCCGGCCCCGGCGATATCTGCTTGCCGGTATCGTCAAACTGCTTGCCGCAATCGACGGCGATGCGCTGGCGGTAGCTGCGGATGCTGGCCACCTTGCCGTTCGGGTGATAGCAGATGGCGTCGCCGTCGCGGTCAGCCGAAGCATAGCTGAAGTAGGTCTGGCCGTTGACGGTGCGCGTGGCGTGACCACGGCGCGGCTCCGTGCATTTGAGCTGGCCGCTTTCAAAATAGGTGTTGTAGACCGAGGTGTCCTTGGCGCGGTCGACCAGCAGTTCATCCATCACCTTGCCGTTCGCATACCAGGAACGGCCTTCCTGGCGCTGGCCGAACTGGAACTGGTAATCGTACTGTGGCTGGCCGCTGGCGAAATTGAGGCGGTGGTAGTCGCACACGTCGTCGCGTTCCCGGCCATATTCGGTAAAGGTGCAGCGGTGGATATCGTTGATAAGAAGGCCGTCTTCGGCATACTCGCGCAGATGCGCCGCCAGCCGGCCACGCTCGACCACGGTCAGGCGTTCCGGCTTGCCGCTGGCATAGTAGCGCGCGTCCATGCCCTGTTTCTTGCCGTTATCCCATTGCGTGTCGAGGCGCAGGATCTTGTTGTCATCCCAGGCGCGTTCGCGCCCGTCGAGCTGGCCGTTGCGCAAGGTCGCCTGGTAGACCACGGTGCCGTCCGGCAGATAGCGCGTGCGCTCGCCGTCGGGCACGTCCATCGCATAATGTTCGCGCAGGCGCAGCTTGCCGCTGGCGTCAGTCTCGTTTGCCTCGCCGTGCTTCTTGCCCTTGACGAAAGGGACGCGCAGGCTGGCGCCGTCCTTGAGCTTCAGTGTCCAGGGGCCGTCGCGCAAGCCGTCGAGATAGCTGCCTTCACCGTCGCTCGTGATCCACTTGCCCTGGCGCGTGCCATTGACGTAGTTGCCGCGCGCCTGCAGCTTGCCACCCATGCTGCGTTCGGAAGGGCCATTGAGCTGGCCGCCCGCGTAGGTGTCGAAGCCCGTCACTTCATCCTGGTCGGCGTAGTTGATGACGGTCCAGCGGCCTTCGCGCTGGCCGGCGCGGTACACGCCGTCCTCGGTCTGCTTCGGCTCCTCGATATGCCAGGGCCCGTCGGGCAGGCCGTCGACATACGCGCCTTTGGATGACCCTTCATGCAGGCCGCTGCGTGTCCACAGGCCGGTGCGCTTGCCGTTGGCGTATGCGCCCCGTTCCACCACCGAGCCATCGTCCCAGGCCAGGCTGTAGAGTACGGAGTGTCCTTCGGCGCTGCCCGCAAACTGCTGCGGCGCCGTTTCCCAGCCCACCTGCCACAGGCGGTAATTGGGGAGCTCACCCGCGTCGCCATCGCCATACAGGGTATAGCTGGCCGTCAGATAGCGCTTGCCCTGTCTGGAAAAGGTCTTCTTGTAGCTGATGGCGTCCTTGCTGGCGGCGTCCACCGGGCGGCCCTGATTGTCAAAAAAGCCGACTACCGTGCCTTGCGTATGGTCGATCGCGTCGAAGTCGGCATTGCCGCTCTTGCCGCGCGCGACGCTGTAATCCAGCGGTGACAATTTCGCCAATGCCGCCTTGACCTGGCCCGCGTTCGGCACGGCCATTTGCGCCGCGATGCGGTCCAGCGCCGGCTGCAGGCCTGTGAGCTTCACGTATTTGCCCGAGCTGTGGTCATGCCGGTAGGCGCGCAAACCCTGCTTGCCGTCAAGCCGGAACAGCACCAGCAGGGTGGACGTTTCTGGCCTTCGGTCGAGCGGGGCGTAGAACACGGAACGGATCACGGCATGGCCGAATTTGTCCAGCGGCTGTGGTTTCCTGCCGGCTTTGCCGCATTCGCAGTAGTACGCGTTGACGCCGCCGGCCTCCTTGAGAAAGACGATATCGAGGCCGCTGTCCTGCGAGGCCGCAATCACCGGATGGGCCAGCGGCTTGCCTTCATAAAATGGTGCGGCTTGGGCGAGGGCGGTGCAGAACAGCAGCGGCAAAAAAAAGCGTTTCATCGGGTGACAGGCGCGTTGCCCACTAGGGAAAGGCATCGATACTGCCTAACTTCTTCGCATAGGGCAAATACGTGCCTATCGTGCGCGCCTCTGTGCCGGTCAGAGCTCGGTGCGCAGCGCGAACAATTCCGGGAACAGCACCACGTCGAGCATCTTGCGCAGGTAGCTGACGCCGGCCGTGCCGCCGGTGCCGGTCTTGAAGCCGATAATGCGCTCCACTGTCGTGACATGGCGGAAGCGCCAGAAGCGGAACGCCGTTTCCAGGTCGACCAGCTTTTCGGCCAGCTCGTACAGGGCCCAGTATTTGGCCGGGTCGCGGTAGACTTCCAGCCATGCCGCCTTCACGGAGTCGTCGCTGGCGGTGGGCAAAGTCCAGTCGGCGTTCAGGCGGGCCGCCGAAATCGGCAGGCCATGGCGCGCCAGCAGCCTGACCGACTCGTCGTAGACGGACGGCGAGCGCAGGGCGGCCTCCAGCACGGCGTACGATTCGGGCGCGGTGGTGTGCACGTTCAGCAGCGCCGCGTTCTTGTTCCCCAAAATGAATTCGATCTCGCGGTACTGGTAGGACTGGAAGCCCGACGAGGCGCCGAGATATGGCCGGATGGCCGTGTATTCGGGCGGCGTCATGGTCGCCAGCACGTCCCAGGCGTGCACCAGTTGATCCATGATGCGCGCCACCCTGGCCAGCATCTTGAAGGCCGGTGGCAGGTCACCGCTTTGCAGGTTGGCGCGCACGGCGTGCATTTCGTGCAGCATCAGCTTCATCCACAGTTCGCTGGTCTGGTGCTGCACGATGAACAGCATCTCGTTATGGTTCGGCGACAGCGGATGCTGGGCCGTCAGGATGCGGTCCAGTGCCAGGTAGTCGCCATAGCTCATCGACTCGCTGAAGTCCATCTGCGCGCCGTGCCATTGCGCGTCTTTTGCATCCTGTGCGCCGGCATGCATGGGGCAGCCGTTGCCTGGTGTGTTCTCGTTCATGTCGTCGTCTCTGGTAGTTCAGGTCACCGCGTCGCGGCGGGCTGTGACATCGTAGGCTTGCGTGTCAAGGATCTCGCGCAGGATCTCCACCGCATCCCACAGCTCGGCAAAGCTGGTGTACAGCGGCGTGAAGCCGAAGCGCATGATGGCCGGTTCGCGGTAGTCGCCGATCACGCCGCGCGCGATCAGGGCCTGCATCACGGCATAGCCATGCGGATGCGTGAAGCTGGCCTGGCTGCCGCGCCGCGCATGCTCGCGCGGCGTGACCAGGCCCAGTGGGTGGCTGGCGCAGCGCTGTTCCACCAGCGCGATAAACAGGTCGGTCAGGGCCAGCGACTTGGCGCGGATCGCTTGCATGGTGGTTTGGGCAAAGATGTCGAGGCCGCATTCGACCAGCGCCAGCGAGACGATGGGCTGCGTGCCGCACAGGGCGCGCGCGATGCCGTCGGCCGGCGCGAAGGCCGGCTCCATGGCAAACGGCGCGGCATGGCCCCACCAGCCCGACAGTGGCTGGCGGAAGGCCGCCTGGTGCTTTTTCGGCACCCAGATAAAGGCCGGCGCGCCGGGGCCGCCGTTCAGGTATTTGTAGGTGCAGCCGACGGCCAGGTCGGCGCCATCGCCGTTCAGGTCCAGCGGCACGGCGCCGGCCGAATGGGCCAGGTCCCACAGCGCCAGCGCGCCCTGCGCATGGCAGTGGCTGCTCACGGCGGCCATGTCGTGCTGGTAGCCGCTGCGGTAGTTGACGTGCGTGAGCATGGCCACGGCGCAGTCGCCATCGATCGCCTGCGCCAGCTCGGCCGGGTCGTCGACCAGCCGCAGCTGGTAGCCGCGATCGAGCCAGGCGGCCAGTCCCTGCGCCATATACAGGTCGGTCGGGAAATTGCTGCGTTCGCTGACGATAATGCGGCGCGCGGCGCAGGCAGGGTCTGGGTCCGACGCCTGCATCCGCAGCGCGGCGGCCAGCGCCTTGAACAGGTTGACCGAGGTGGTGTCGGTAATGACGACTTCGCCGTCGGTGGCGCCTAGCAGCGGAGACAACAGGTCGCCCAGGCGTTTCGGCAGGTCGAACCAGCCGTTGGTATTCCAGCTTCGGATCAGGTCGTTACCCCATTCGGCCTCGATCACCTGCCGCGCGCGGGCCATGGCCGCCTTGGGACGGGCGCCGAGCGAGTTGCCGTCGAGGTAAATCACGCCGGCCGGCAGGTCGAACTGGGCGCGCAGCGGCGCCAGCGCATCGTCGCGGTCGAGTGCTATGCAATCTTGTCGGGAAATCATGTTGGCTTTCATGTCGATACTTGTTTTGGATGCATGTGATCGGCTCGGCAAAACGTACCGAACGGGAACGGCAGTGTAGCAAGTCTTGGCTGTCATGCACTATTTTCCTACTTGAAACCAGTATCAAAAGAGCGGTTTTCCCGGGCGTCGCGACAAAATTTCGCTTTTTTTCAAAATATTTTCAAAAGACCCTAAAGTTTCCATGGCAAGCGTCGTAAAAGACTACATAAGAAGAGATGAAAACTTTTTTCAGAATTTTTTTCATAAATTTTTAAAAAAGTCCTCAAGTTCTCGGCGCCGCTGCCGTAACAGGCAGTATGGGTATTTTGATGCAAGTCAAGCCGTTGTAAAAAAGCGATAGCCGTTTTTCTGCAGAAGGTCATCACACTTGATTGTTCAGCGCTCCTCTTTCCACGCTTTTACAGGCGTGCGAGCATGATCGTACCGTGTTTGTAAGACAGACACCTACGGTCTCATCCTCTATTGTCCGGCCAAAAATACAGCGCCGCACCTCTATGCCGTTTTCTGTTGCTCCTTCAAAATGTATCTCACTGGAAACACGAAGTGCTCCAGTTGAAGAATTTAACGGATTGAGGAGATGGAAATGACTGCTAACGACATGATGGCTGAGATTCGCGACGCTAACCTGAGCTACTTGATGCTGGCCCAGCAGATGATCCGCGCGGACAAGGTAACGGCCATCTTCCGTCTTGGCGTATCGGCGGAAATCGCCGAACTGATCGAAGGCATGAGCAATGCCCAGATCCTGAAACTGGCTGGCGGCAACATGATGCTGGCCCGCTTCCGCTTCGATGACAGCGCCATCCTGGGCATGTTGACGAACTACAATAAGGACCGCTCGCTGGCGCAGTCGCACGCCGCCATCCTGATGGCCGGACAGGGCGTCGAAGAAATCGTGTAAACTGTGCCCGTAGTCAATCAGACGGGAGCAGTAACATGGCCAAAAAGAGTGTCGTCTCGGAAGCACAGGAAATACAGCTTGCGATCGAGTTGATACAGCTGGGCGCCCGCCTGCAGTTGCTGGAAACCGAAGTATCGCTGTCGCGCGAACGCCTGCTCAACCTGTACAAGGAGCTGAAAGGGGTGTCGCCACCGAAAGGCATGCTGCCATTCTCCACCGACTGGTTTATCACCTGGCAACCGAACATCCACTCCTCGCTGTTCATCAATATCCACCACTTCCTCGTGGAACACGCCGGCGCCACCGGCATCGAAGCCGTCATGAAGGCTTACAAGCTCTACCTCGAACAAATGCCGCCCGAGCCGGGCGAAGAGCCGCTGCTGTCGCTGACGCGCGCCTGGACCCTGGTGCGCTTTTTCAGCAGCAAGATGCTGGCCATGGCCACCTGCGGCAAGTGCGGCGGCAAGTTCGTCGTCAACTGCCTCGACCTGAACGCCGATTATGTGTGCGGCCTGTGCCACATGCCTTCGCGCGCCGGCAAGACCAAGAAAGCCCGCGACGAAGCGATTGCGGCGCCATCCGGCAGCGCTGGCTGACCGGCGCGTGTCAGACAAAGTCGGGATGCCGCACCGCCGCCAACGCTGGCGTTTTCACCACTGTTTCCACTCATACTAGCTCCATGCTGCAACAAATCCTGCGCGCGCCCGCGCTCAAGGCGGTCCTGATCCAGGCGCTGGCGTTTCCCTTGATGCTGGGCCTGGTGTATCTGCTGGCACGCGCCGGGGTCGGCATGACCTTGTTCTCGGTGGCCCTGCTGCAGGGGGTGCTGGCGGCGCTGATCACCTGGCGCGCCAGGCTGGCGCGCTGGTGGTGCGCGATCGGCCTGCTGTTTGCGCCGGCGCTGCTGGCGGCCAGCGCGCTGGAGCTGCCGCCGCTGTTGTTCCTGCTGGTCTTTATTTTTTTGCTGGGCCTGTACTGGTCCACCTTTCGCACGCAAGTGCCGTTCTATCCGTCGGGGCCGGCCGTGTGGCGCGCAGTGGCGCAGTTGATCGCCGACCGTCCGGGCGTGAAACTGATCGATATCGGCAGCGGCCTCGGTGGCCTGGTGCTGGACCTGGCGCGGCGCCGGCCCGATGGCCAGTTTTGCGGCATCGAGCTGGCGCCGCTGCCGTGGCTGGTGAGCAGCTTGCGCGCGCGCCTGGTGGGCAACCCTGCGCGGTTTGTTCGGGGCGACTATGTGGCGCTCGATTTCGCCGATTACGATGTGGTGTTTGCCTACCTGTCGCCGGCCGCCATGGCGGCGCTGTGGATGCAGGTCGAAAAGCAAATGTTGCCGGGAAGTATGCTTCTTAGTTACGAATTCAAGATCGCCGCGCGTGCGCCCGATAAGACCATTGCCGCCACAGAGCGTGGCCCTTTACTTTACGTATGGTGCTTTTAGGCAATTGTCTGCGTTATTTGCTTGCCGACAGCACAATCTCACGTTATTGTAGTTCCACGCGGCACTTTGCTGGAAGTAGCTTGAAATGTGGTCCGTTTCCAGCTACTTCCGGTTAGCGCAGCAGCAGCGTGCCATGGTAGCTAAACTTCATGCAAGCTTGCCAGAACACTACGGGTATGCATGCCCGGCCACCTTGGGAGTCACAGCACTTGTTAGTCATACTCGGATACATCATCGTTTGCGCCTCGGTGTTCGGCGGTTTCGCGTTGGCGGGCGGCCATCTGGCGGCCCTGTTCCAGCCGCTGGAACTGCTGATGATCGGCGGTGCGGCGGCGGGCGCCTTCCTGGTCGGCAACAATAACAAGGCCATCAAGGCGACGCTGGCCGCCTTGCCCAGCCTGCTCAAGGGTTCGCGCTACACCAAGGACCTGTACATGGAGCTGATGTCGCTGCTGTTCGAAGTGCTCAGCAAGGTGCGCAAGGAAGGCCTGATGTCGATCGAAAGCGATATCGACAGCCCGCAGGAAAGTCCGCTGTTTTCCAAGTATCCGGCCGTGCTGGCCGACCACCATATCGTCGAATTCATGACCGATTACCTGCGCCTGATGGTGTCGGGCAATATGGACGCTTTCCAGATCGAAAACCTGATGGACAACGAGATCGAAACCCATCACCACGAGGGCGCCGTGCCGGCCCATGTGATCGCCAAGGTGGGCGACGGCTTGCCCGCCTTTGGTATTGTTGCCGCCGTGATGGGCGTGGTGCACACGATGGAGTCGGTGGGCCTGCCGCCGGCCGAGCTGGGCATGCTGATCGCGCACGCGCTGGTCGGCACCTTCCTCGGCATCCTGCTGGCCTACGGTTTCGTGGGGCCGTTGGCCAGCCTGCTCGAACAGAAGCTGGAAGAGTCGAGCAAGATGTTCCAGTGCGTGAAAGTGACCCTGCTGGCCAGCCTGAACGGCTATGCACCGGCGCTGGCGGTGGAGTTTGGCCGCAAGGTGCTGTTCTCGACCGAGCGTCCGACCTTCAACGAGCTCGAAGATCACATCAAGAAATCGAAAACGAAGTAAGCAGTGAGGTCACGTTTGCACACCATGAGTTTATCGCCGCACAGGGAAGGGGGACGCCATGGCCGATGAAGGCATGCGCCCGATTATCGTCAAGCGCGTCAAGAAGGTGGCCGGCGGCCATCACGGCGGCGCATGGAAGATCGCCTACGCCGACTTCGTGACGGCGATGATGGCTTTCTTCTTGCTGATGTGGCTGCTCGGTTCGACCTCGAAGGGCGACCTGAACGGCATTTCCGAATTCTTCAAGACGCCCTTGAAAGTGGCGATGGCGGGCGGCTCCGGCAGCGGCGAAAGCAATTCCGTGATCCAGGGCGGCGGCCAGGACCTGTCGCGCCAGGATGGCCAGGTGCGCAAGGCGCAGGAAGAGCAGCAGCGCAAATCGTTCGACCTCAATTCGGCCAAGGCCGCGCTCGAGCGCGAAGAAGGGCGCCGCCTGCAGGCGTTAAAGGCCCGTATCGAGGCGACCATCGACGCCAATCCGCTGCTGAAAAAATACAAGAATCAATTGCTGCTCGACATCACCAGCGAAGGCCTGCGGATCCAGATCGTCGACGAACAGAATCGTCCCATGTTTGCGCTGGCCAACGCCAACCTGCAGCCATATACCAAGGAAATCCTGCACGCCATCGGCTTTGTGCTCAATGAAGTGCCGAACCGGGTCGGCCTGTCCGGCCACACCGATTCGACGCCCTACATGAGCGACGCCGGCTACAGCAACTGGGAATTGTCGGCCGACCGCGCCAACGCCTCGCGGCGCGAACTGGTGATCGGCGGCATGAAGGAAGAAAAAGTGCTGCGCGTGGTGGGCCTGGGCTCGGCCGCGAACCTGGACAAGCTCGACCCCTTCAATCCGATCAACCGCCGCATCAGCATTATCGTCATGAACAAGCGCACGGAAGAAAACGTCCTGCGCGACGGCGCCGCGATCGAACTGCCGGTGAACGACGCGGCGGCCGCCATCTCTTCGGGGCTGGAGGCGGGTGCGGCGCCTGCGGCGGCAAAGAAATAGGCATGCATGGCCAGCGTGCGCATCGTAGTAAAACAATGAGATCTCTATGACAAGAAAGAAAATACTTGGCTCGCATGTGAAGCGCCTGTTGTCCGGCGTGTCGGACCATGGCCGCAAGCACCTGACGGAGGTGGAAACCGACCTGGTGCAGACCGGCATCTTGCTGGAAGAGGCAATCGAGAAACTCTCCTTCAACTTCATGGCCATCCATGCGGCGGTGTCAGCGCAACAGGACACGATCGCCCTGCTGCTCGAGGGCGGCGTGCCGCCCGCCGAGCAGCGTGAAAAGCTGCTGGCGCTGCAGGACGAGGTGGGCGGTTACGTGAACGCCGCCATCACCAGCATGCAGTTCCAGGACATGACCAGCCAGCTGATCGACCGTACCCTGAAACGGGTCACGGGGCTGCGCGAGTTTCTCGGTACTCTGGGGTCGCACGGCGCCGAAATGCTGCCGGAAAGCGATAACGAGGAAATCGTGGCCTTGCTTGGGCGCGTCAGCATGGCGCTGGCGATACAAAGCCTGGAATTGCGCAGCGTGCTGCGCAAGGCTGTCAGCCAACAGCATCTGGAAAGCGGCGACATCGAGTTGTTCTAGCCGAGTGCGGAACGCTTGCGGTTGCATGGATCAATTCAATAAACAAGCCGGGCACGACGCCCGGTATAAGTGGGAGCAAAGATGGCCAAAACGATACTTGCAGTGGACGATTCCAGCTCATTGCGCCAGATGGTGGCGTTCAGCCTGAAAGCCGCCGGTTACCAGGTGGTGGAGGCCGTGGACGGCCAGGACGGACTGGAAAAAGCCAAGCTGCAAACCGTGGACCTGGTGCTGACGGACCAGAACATGCCACGCATGGACGGCCTGGAGCTGATCAAGCTGCTGCGCGAGCTGCCAGCGTACCAGAAGGTGCCCATCCTGATGCTGACGACCGAGTCGTCCGATGAAATGAAATCGAAAGGCCGCGCCGCCGGCGCCAATGGCTGGCTGGTCAAGCCCTTCGATCCGCAGCGCCTGATCGAAGTGGTCAAGAAGGTGATCGGCTGATGCCAGCCGCGCAGCACAACGATGCAATTGACGGAGTCACCCTATGACCATCGATATTAGCCAGTTTTTCCAGGTCTTTTTCGATGAGGCCGAGGAACTGCTGGCTGAAATGGAACGGCTGCTGCTGGCCGTCGATATTGCGGCGCCCGACGCCGAAGACCTGAATGCCGTTTTCCGTACCGCCCACTCGATCAAGGGCGGCGCGTCGACGTTCGGCCTGTCCGACATGAGCGAGGTGACGCACATCCTCGAGTCCCTGCTCGACCGTATCCGTCAGGGCCAGATGGCCCTGACGGCCGAACACGTCGACGCCTTTTTGGCCGCCAAGGACATCCTCAAGATGCAGCTCGACGGCCATCGCCTCGGTTCCGAGGTGGACCAGGACGCCGTCGCCAACGTGCGCATGATGCTGCAGTCGTTTGCGCAGGACGTGCCGGTAGCCGCCCTGACACCCGTCGCGCCGGCTTTCCACACGGCTGAAAAAGCCGCCGTCAGCCATGCCGGCGGCCACCGCTTCCGTCTTGAACTGCCGAAGATGGAGCAGCGCGAAGTCGATGCGCTGGCGGCCGAACTGGGCCTGCTGGGCGACGTCGCGGTGACCGTGCTGCCCGACGCGCGCAGCTCGCTGGAAGTGACGACCCATGAAAGCCTGGACGATATCCTGGCGATCTGCTCGTTCGTGCTGAACCCGGACGACATGGTGATCACCCAGGCGCCGCCGCTGGCGCCGGGCGAAGCGACCACCGCGCAAGCGGCGCGCGCGGCACAGGAAGCGGCGCAAGGCTATGGCTTTTTCGATCCGCTGCCAGGCGCGCCCGGCGCGGTGAAGACCGAGGCCGAGCAGGGCTATGGTTTCTTCCAGCCGCTCGAGGACATCCGCGCCGCCGCCGGCGTGCAGACGGACGCCGAACGTGGCTACGGTTTTTTCCAGCCGCTGGAACAGATACGCGCCAACGCGGCCAGCGTGGCGCCGGCCGTTGCCGCCCCGGTAGTGGTGGCGGCCGATGCCGAAGTCGAGAAAAAACCGGCCAAGAAGGAAGTCGACAAGGCCGGCGCCGAATCGTCGTCGATCCGCGTCTCGATCGAAAAGGTCGACCAGCTGATCAACCTGGTGGGCGAACTGGTGATCACGCAGGCGATGATCGAACAGCGCGCCGGCGCGCTCGATCCGATGCTGCATGAAAAACTGCTCGACAGCGTCAGCCACCTGACGCGCAATACGCGCGACCTGCAGGAAGCGGTGATGTCGATCCGCATGATGCCGATGGATTTCGTGTTCTCGCGCTTTCCGCGCATGGTGCGCGACCTGGCCGGCAAATTGGGCAAGAAGGTCGACTTCATCACCAATGGCGCGGCAACGGAACTGGACAAGGGCCTGATCGAGCGCATCGTCGATCCGCTGACGCACCTGGTGCGCAACAGCATCGACCATGGCGTGGAAATGCCGGCCGCCCGCGTGGCCGCCGGCAAGACCGAGGCGGGCCGCCTGTTCCTGTCGGCCAGCCACCAGGGCGGCAACATCATCATCGAAGTATCGGACGATGGCGCCGGCCTGAATCGCGAACGCATCCTGGCCAAGGCGCAGCAGCAGGGCATGGACGTGTCGGACACGATGACGGACGCCGAAGTGTGGCAGCTGATCTTCGCGCCCGGCTTTTCCACCGCCGAAGCGGTCACCGACGTGTCGGGCCGCGGCGTGGGCATGGATGTGGTCAAGCGCAATATCAGCGCCATGGGCGGCGTGGTCGACATCCGTTCGGCCAAGGGCTTCGGCACCACCATTTCGATCTCGCTGCCGCTGACGCTGGCGATCCTGGACGGCATGTCGATCCGGGTCGGCGAGGAAGTGTATATTTTGCCGCTGGGCTTCGTGATCGAATCGCTGCAGCCGGCCGTGGAGGATGTCAAGGAGATCGCCGGCCGCGGCCAGGTGGTCAAGGTGCGCGGCGAATACCTGCCCCTGATCCCCCTGTACCAGATGTTCGACATCGCGCCGCGCTTTACCAATGCGTCCGAAGGCATCTGCGTGATCCTCGAGACGGAAGGGCGCAAGGCCGCGCTGTTCGTCGACGACCTGGTCGGCCAGCAGCAGGTGGTGGTGAAAAACCTCGAATCGAATTACCGCAAAGTGGTGGGCATCTCCGGCGCCACCATCCTGGGCGATGGCGGCGTCTCCCTGATACTCGACGTCGCCGCCCTGATCCGCTCTTCGCGCCAGCTGGCCGACGAGTCCCATATTTTTTCGTAACACCGTTATCACAGATAGGAACGCACCATGTCAGATACTCAACAACTATCCGCCAGCAAGACCAGCGACGGCAAGGACATCGCCGGCCGTGAATTCCTGGCCTTCACCTTGGGCTCGGAAGAGTACGGCATCGATATCCTGAAAGTCCAGGAAATCCGCGGCTACGAAGCGGTGACCCGCATCGCCAACGCGCCTGAATTCATCAAGGGCGTGATCAACCTGCGCGGCATCATCATTCCGGTGGTCGACATGCGCATCAAGTTCAAGCTGGGCACTCCCGTGTATGACCAGTTCACGGTGGTGATCATCCTGAACATCGGTGGCCGCATCGTCGGCATGGTGGTCGACAGCGTCTCCGACGTGACCACCCTGACACCCGAGCAGGTGAAACCGGCGCCGGAAATGGGCACCGCGTTTTCGACCGACTACATGATCGGCCTGGGCACCATCGACGAGCGCATGCTGATCCTGGTCGACATCGACAAGCTGATGTCCAGCAGCGAGATGGGTTTGATCGACAAGCTCGCGGCATAAGACAGGTCGGGCAGGTCGGGCAGGTCGGGTAGGTCGGGTAGGTCGGGTAGGTCGGGTTAGCGCAGCGTAACCCGACAACACCCGCGACAAAATTAGCACCAGTATTAGCACCAGCACCAGAATCACTACAGCAAAAGCATGACCCGGCGCGAGCAGAGGCGCGCCGGCAGGCCGCAAGGTTCTCAGAAACCAGGCCAAGGCACGGCGCGACACGACTATCGTGCGCGCCGTCATCAAACATAGGGGGAGACTGTCATGGGTTTGCGCAATTTCAAGATAGGTACACGGTTAGGTATTGGTTTTGGCAGCATCCTGGCGATCCTGGTGATCGTCGTGCTGGCCGCCACGGCATTGAATTACCGGAACAAGGCCCAGCTGCTGTCGGGCCTGGAACTGGCCAGCGAGAAGAACACGCAGGCCTCGACCATGAAAAGCGCGATGCTGGAAATGGGCATCGCCATGCGCAATATCGGCTTGCAGGGCGACGTCGGCCTGATGCAGGTGGAAGAAGGCAAGGTGCGCGAGCAGCGCAAGCAGTACGATGGCGCGCGCGACAAGCTGGGCAAGCTGGGCCTGTCCGATGCCGAAAAGGCGCTGGTGGCGAATATCTCGGCGCTGGACCGTGAAGTCGACAGCGCCTTCAAGGAAGCGATGGGCCAGGTGCTGGCGTTTAACAGCGAAGGCGGCGCCAAGGTGATCTCGACCCGCATCGACCCCTTGAACCGCAAGATGCTGGCCGATATCAACCAGCTGCTGCAGTTGCAGCACGCCAGCCAGCAGCGCTTCATGGCCGGTTCGCTGGCCGATGACAAGCAGTTGATGCTGGTGCTGCTGGTGCTGGGTGGCGCGGCCGTGGCGCTGGGCGCCTGGTGCGCGGTGTTCATCACGCGCTCGATCACCCAGCCGCTGTCGGGCGCGGTGGCGGTGGCGCAGAAAGTGGCGGCGGGCGAGCTGACCTCGCACGTGGTGGTCGAAGGCAAGGACGAGACCAGCGCCCTGCAGCAGGCCCTGAAGGACATGAACGAAAGCCTGGTGCGCACGGTGAGCGACGTGCGCCAGGGCACGCAGACGATCACGATCGCCTCGCGCGAGATCGCCAGCGGCAATGCCGACCTGTCGGCGCGCACGGAAACGCAAGCCAGTTCGCTCGAAGAGACGGCGTCGTCGATGGAGGAACTGACCTCGACGGTGAAAC
Organism: Janthinobacterium sp. PSPC3-1; assembly: GCF_049896105.1. Classification (NCBI taxonomy): domain Bacteria; kingdom Pseudomonadati; phylum Pseudomonadota; class Betaproteobacteria; order Burkholderiales; family Oxalobacteraceae; genus Janthinobacterium; species Janthinobacterium sp. PSPC3-1. The sequence goes on from NZ_JAFCTQ010000004.1 coordinate 38,694, forward strand.
AGAACGCCGACAATGCGCGCCAGGCCAACCAGCTGGCCGTGTCGGCCTCGTCGGTGGCACAGCAGGGCGGCAGCGTGGTGGCGCAGGTGGTCGACACCATGGGGTCGATCAAGGACAGCTCGCGCAAGATCGTCGACATTATCGGCGTCATCGACAGCATCGCGTTCCAGACCAATATCCTGGCCTTGAACGCGGCGGTGGAAGCGGCGCGGGCCGGCGAGCAGGGTCGCGGTTTTGCGGTGGTGGCGTCGGAAGTGCGCAACCTGGCGCAGCGCTCGGCTGGCGCGGCGAAAGAGATCAAGGGCCTGATCGGCGACTCGGTCGACAAGGTCGATGCGGGCAGCCGGCTGGTCGATGAAGCAGGGCAGACCATGGGCCTGATCGTCACTTCGATCCGCCAGGTGGCCGACATCATGGGCGAGATCACGGCGGCGACGCAGGAGCAGAGCCATGGCATCGAGGAAGTCAACCAGGCCATCGCGCAGATGGACCAGATGACGCAGCAGAACGCGGCGCTGGTCGAGGAAGCGGCGGCGGCGGCCGAAAGCATGCAGGACCAGGCGCAGCGCCTGGCCGACGCCGTCAGCATTTTCAAGCTGGGCAGCGAAGGCGATGCGCTGGTGGCCAGCGCCGCCGTGACGGCGGCGCCGGGACCGGTGCCGGCACTGAAGGTGGCCAAGGTCAAGGTAGTGGCGCAGGCGCCGGCGGTCAAGGCGGTCACGCCGCCGCCGGCCAAAAAGCTGGCGGCGGCCAGCGGCGACGATTGGGAAGAGTTCTGACCCTGGCCCTGGCCCTGGCCTGATCCCGGTCCCGCTTGTAATACTTGCAAGGCATTGTACAAAGCAGTCATAGAAGAGGTAATCAACAAATGCCGCAAACTAAAACGGATTCGGTCAAGGAATTTGACTTTACCGGCAAGGATTTCGAGCGGGTCCGCGCCATGATCTACAAGCGTGCCGGCATCGCGCTGGCCGACAGCAAGCAGGAAATGGTTTACAGCCGCCTGGCGCGCCGCTTGCGCGCGACCGGTATCTCGTCCTTCGTGCGCTACCTGGACGACCTGGAAGCGGGCCGCATGGCCGACGAGTGGGAGGCGTTCACCAACGCGCTGACGACCAACCTGACCTCGTTCTTCCGCGAAGCCCATCACTTTCCGCTGCTGGCGGAACACGTGAAAAAGCTCAAGGGACCGATCACCATCTGGTGTTCGGCCGCCTCCACCGGCGAGGAGCCGTATTCGATCGCCATGACGGTGTGCGAGGCCTTCAATACGCTCACGCCGCCGGTGACCATCATCGCCACCGACATCGACACCAATGTGCTGGCCACGGCCGCCAATGGCGTCTACAACCTGGACCGGCTCGACAAGATGCCGGCCGACCGCGCGCGCCGCTTCTTCTTGCGCGGCAAGGGCGACCGCGAAGGCCAGGTGCGGGTGCGCCCCGAGCTGCGCCAGATGATCACCTTCAAGCCACTGAACCTGCTGGCCGACGGCTGGCCGTTGACGGGGCAGTTCGACGTGATCTTCTGCCGCAACGTGATGATCTATTTCGACAAGGCGACCCAGCGCAAGATCCTGTCGCGCTTCGTGCCGCTGATGAAACCCGATGCCCTGCTGTTCGCGGGCCACTCGGAAAATTTCCTGTACGTGTCGGAGTCCTTGAAATTGCGCGGCAAGACGGTGTATGAGCTGGACCTGTCGCGCAGCACCGCACCCAAAGCATCGTCGCAACGTACCTGAGATTAGCCATGAGCCTCGCACCCAAAGAACAATTCGCCACCAACGTCTATTTCGACCGGACGTTCAACTGCGAAGCCGCCAAGATCCTGCCTGGCGAGTACTACTTCACCAACAAGGACATGCTGATCGTCACCGTGCTGGGATCCTGCGTGTCGGCCTGCATCCGCGACCGCGTCACTGGCCTGGGCGGCATGAACCACTTCATGCTGCCCGACGGCGGCGGCGACACCAACAGCCCGATCTCGGCCTCGATGCGCTATGGCACCTACGCCATGGAGATACTGATCAATGACCTGCTGAAAGCGGGCGCCAAGCGCGAGAACATGGAAGCGAAAGTGTTCGGCGGCGGCGCCGTGCTGCGCGGCTTTACGGCGATCAACGTCGGCGAGCGCAATGCGGCCTTCGTCATCAATTACCTGAAGGCGGAAAAAATGCGCGTGGTGGCCGAAGACCTGAACGACATCCACCCGCGCAAGGTGTATTTCTTCCCGCGCAGCGGCAAGGTACTGGTCAAGAAACTGATGCAGTCGCACAACGACACCCTGGTCCGCCGCGAGCTCGATTACGCCAGCCGCCTGAAAGTCGCTCCCGTGGGCGGATCGGTAGATTTGTTCTAACAAAGATCATGAGTAAAGGCCCGTATGGCCTGGAAGGGGAATAAATGAAGATCAAGGTACTGATCGTGGATGACTCGGCGCTGATCCGCAGCGTGATGGCGGAAATCGTCAACAGCCAGCCCGATATGGAAGTGGTGGGCACGGCGCCCGATCCGCTGGTGGCGCGCGAGCTGATCAAGCAGACCAACCCGGACGTGCTGACCCTGGACGTCGAGATGCCGAAGATGGATGGCCTGGACTTCCTGGAAAAACTGATGCGCCTGCGGCCGATGCCGGTATTGATGGTGTCATCGCTGACCGAGCGCGGTTCGGAAATCACCATGCGCGCGCTGGAACTGGGCGCCGTCGACTTCGTCACCAAACCGAAAATTTCGATCCAGAGCGGCATGCGCGAATACACCGAGATGATTGCCGACAAGATCCGCGCCGCCTCCAAGGCGCGCATCCGTGCCCGCACCATCGCACCGGCCGGTGCACCGGCCGCGCCCGGCACGGCGCCCTTGCCGATCTTGCGCAATCCGCTGCTGTCGTCGGAAAAACTGATCATCGTCGGCGCCTCGACCGGCGGCACCGAGGCGATCCGCGAATTCCTGATGCAGATGCCGTCCGACTGCCCCGGCATCCTGATCACCCAGCACATGCCAGAGGGCTTTACGCGCTCGTTCGCGCGCCGCCTCGATTCGCTGTGCAAGATCTCGGTGCAGGAAGCGGCTGGCGGCGAGCGCGTGCTGCCTGGCCATGCGTATATCGCCCCGGGCCACTCGCACCTGACCTTGACGCGCAGCGGCGCCAACTACATGACCAAGATCGACCAGGGAGAGCCCGTCAACCGCCACCGCCCGTCGGTGGACGTGCTGTTCCGCTCGGCCGCCCAGTTCGCCGGCAAGAACGCGGTCGGCGTGATCCTGACCGGCATGGGCAAGGACGGCGCACAAGGGATGCTGGAGATGAAGGCCGCGGGAGCGTATAATTTCGCACAGGATGAAGCCAGTTGCGTGGTGTTCGGCATGCCGCGCGAAGCGATCGCCGTCGGTGCCACGCATGAGGTCGGCGCCTTGACGGCCTTGCCTGGCATGGTGCTCGGCTACCTGGCGGCGCATGGCATGCGCGCTTTGCGCGTGTAAGCCACGTTTCCTATGATAGAAGGCAATTTTTTTCGCTTAAAAGCAACGAAAATGCTATCCTGTGACTTGCTGCCGTAGTGTCGACCATAATGTCGGCATTCATGTCGATATTATTAACAAACCGCTACAGAAACAACGGAGTTATTCATGGCTGATCCAAAGATGAAATTTTTAGTCGTTGACGATTTTTCGACGATGCGTCGCATTGTCCGGAATCTGTTGAAGGAACTGGGTTATGCCAACGTCGACGAGGCGGAAGACGGCGTGATGGGCCTGGCCAAGCTGCGCGCGGAATCGTATGATTTCGTCGTCTCGGACTGGAACATGCCGAACATGGACGGTCTGACGATGCTGCAGCATATCCGCGCCGATCCGGCACTGGCCAAGCTGCCGGTGCTAATGGTGACGGCTGAGGCGAAAAAGGAAAACATCATCGCTGCCGCGCAAGCGGGCGCCAGCGGCTACGTCGTCAAGCCGTTCACGGCCGCGACGCTCGATGAAAAGCTGAACAAGATTTTCGAAAAACTGGAAAAAGCCGGCGCCTGATTTTGCCGGGGTTGATCCAATAAAAAAGCTGCCAGTGTGAACTGGCAGCTTTTTTTACATCCGGGGTCTGATCTGATGCCGTTAAATTACGCTGTCCGACGCATTGAAAGGCGCAAAAACGTCAAAATGGCGGGCCGGAGACGCGGGCCTGAGAAAATGCCGATGGCTGCGTTGCAGCTCCTTGCCGTACTAGTCGTACTGTCTTCGTCGCTGCGCCTTGCCCTCGACATTTTTCAGGCCCGCTTGGCCCGGTGGACCTGTGCGGGCGCCTGAGGTTTTAATTCGTTTTGCCGGTGTGCTGGTGGCGCGGGACGCTAACTGAACGGTACCGGCATGTCTGCTAAATCTCCAGATTATCGATCAGGCGCGTCTGCCCCAGCCTGGCCGCCGCCAGCACCACCAGCGGCTCGCCGGCGGCCAGCTCGGCCGCGTCGGGCGCCTGCAGGTTGGCGCGCTTGCGCACCGAGATATAGTCGGACTTCCAGCCGCGGCCGTCGAGCAGGCGCATGGCGGCCTGTTCCAGTTCCGTTACGGACAGGTTGCCCTTGCGGACTTCCTCGGCCACAAAATTGAGGCCCTTGTACAGTTCCGGCGCTTCCGCGCGTTCGCTGTCGGACAAATACATATTGCGCGACGACAGCGCCAGGCCATCCTCGGCCCGATACGTTTCGGCGGCGATGATTTCGGTCGGCATGGCCAGCTGGCGCGCCATGTTACGGATGATCATCAGTTGCTGGTAATCCTTCTTGCCGAACACGGCCGCGCGCGGCTGCACGCAGGAAAACAGTTTGGTGACCACCGTGCACACGCCTTCGAAGAAGCCGGGGCGGAACTCGCCTTCCAGGGTATTGCCCAGGCCGTCAGGCGGGCGCACGCGGTATTCCTGGGGTTCCGGATACAGTTCCTTCTCGGTCGGCGCAAACAGCACGTAGACGCCTTCCTTTTCCAGCTTGGCGACATCGGCGGCCATGGTGCGCGGATATTTTTCGAAGTCTTCGTTCGGGCCGAACTGCAGGCGGTTGACGAAAATCGAGGCCACCACCGGGTCGCCATGCTTGCGCGCCAGGCGCATCAGCGACAGATGGCCTTCGTGCAGATTGCCCATGGTGGGCACGAAGGCCGTGCGCAGCTGTCCGCTGAGCTGGTCGCGCAATTCATCGATGTCGGAAATAATTTTCATTGCATGCTTTCGCTAAAGCCCCGTTGTACGGTGGTCAGTGACAAAGGGAGATGATATCAGGCGGGCGAATAAGCCAGCCGGACGTAAATGGGTGCAAACGGTTCGGCTTGCGTGATTTCGATCAGGGTTTCCTTGGCCAGTTCCAGCAGGGCCACGAAGTTGACCACCACCACCGGCACGCCGCCGGCGATATCGAACAGCTCGCCGAATTCGACGAAACGCGTACTCTGCAAGCGGCGCAGGATGGCCGTCATGTGCTCGCGCACCGACAATTCCTGGCGGCTGATGCGGTGATGCTGGGTCAGCTTGGCGCGTTTCAGCACGTCGAGCCAGGCTTGCTGCAGGTCCACCGGCTCGACCTCGGGCCAGGTGGGCGTCAGGCTTTGCTCGATGAAGATCTGGGTGCGCACGAAGTCGCGCTCGAACTGGGGGATGGTGTTCAGTTCATACGCGGCCAGCTTGATCTGCTCGTATTCGAGCAGGCGGCGCACCAGTTCGGCGCGCGGATCGCCGCCATCTTCCTCGACCTCGCTCTTGCGCGAGGGCAGCAGCATGCGCGACTTGATCTCGATCAGCATGGCCGCCATCAGCAGATATTCGGCCGCCAGCTCCAGGTTGCGCACGCGGATCTGGTCGACGTATTTCAGGTATTGCAGGGTGACCTGCGCCATCGGAATATCGAGGATATTGAAGTTCTGCTTGCGGATCAGATAGAGCAGCAAGTCGAGCGGGCCTTCGAAGGCTTCGAGGAAGATTTCCAGCGCGTCCGGCGGGATATACAGATCCGTCGGCATGCGCAGCATCGGCTCGCCATACAGGCGGGCGATGGCCAGCGGATCGGGGGCGGGCGGCGCGATGACCGCGGCCACGTCAGGCACAGCCGTGCCTGGCGCGTCCGCCGGTTCTTCAGGCAACATCGTGCCGGTTCCAGCGGTAATTAGTTCTTGTTCTGGTACACGTAGGCTTGCTGCTTGACGGCCGAGGCCATCTGGCGGTCCTGCTCGTCAAGGCTGACGGGCGGCTTGTCCCACAGCAGGGCGCGGCCGGCGCGCTGGCCTTCTTCCATGCCCGGGTTCTTCGCTTTCAGTTCGGCGATGAACAGGGTGTGGTCCGAAACGTAGTTCATGTGTTTTGCAGGCAGTTTCATGGTCTTTTCTGTATAAAAAGTCAGCAGGCCACATTTTACCGCGCCGGGGAGCGCGGTGGGACATTCTGTCGCCTGGCCGATGAGGGAAATTTCTAAAACTTAATAACGTAGCTTAGTAACGTAACTTAATAACGCAGCATGCGCCGCATTACGGAAGGCGGGGGTTCGGCCGGGTTGGCGTGCGAATATTCCAGCTCTTCTGCCAGTTCAAAACCGAAGGCGGCGTAAAAGTCGATCAGCTTGCCCTGGTCCAGGCGCACCGCCAGCCGCAATTCCTCGGCCTGGCAGGACAGGGCATGGTGGATCACGGCTTCCAGCAGGTGCTGCGAGCAATGGTTGCCGCGCCAGGCCGGCAAGATGCCCATGCGCGAGATTTCCCAGACAGCCGGTTCGCTGTCGAGCGGCATGAAGCGCACGGAGCCGGCCGGCATGTCGTCGATCAGCAAGATGAACCCGCCACCGCTGCGCAGGGCGCGCGCCACCTGCCCGGCCGTTTCGTGGTGGCCGCTGGACGAGGCGGCAACCTTGCCCGCCCATGCCGCGCGGGTCAGTCCGGCAATCAAGGCCGCATCGCCATCGCCCGCTTCGCGCACCACGATATTCATGATGGCGCCTTAACGAATGCGCATGCCAGGTTCGGCGCCCGGCCACGGGTTCAGGATGTAGATGCCCGGATTGGCCTTTTCATCGGCGGCGGAGGCCGCCATCACCATGCCTTCGGAGACGCCGAACTTCATCTTGCGCGGCGCCAGGTTGGCCACCAGCACCGTCAGCTTGCCTACCAGCTCTTCAGGCTGGTAGGCCGAACGGATGCCCGAAAACACATTGCGCAGGCGACCTTCGCCGGCGTCCAGGGTCAGGCGCAGCAGCTTGTCGGAACCGTCGACCAGTTCGCAGTTGACGATTTTCGCGATGCGCAGGTCGACTTTCAGGAAGTCGTCGATCTTGATCTCGGGCGCCAGTTCCTCGATGGCCGAGGCCGGCGTGCTGGCCACCAGGGCCGGGGCCGCCGGCGCAGCATCGTTGGCCGCATCCGCTGCCGGGGCCGCCACGACGGCTTGCGGCGCATCGAACAGCGCTTCGATCATCTTGGCATCCATGCGCGTCATCAAATGGCTGTAGGCGCCGATGGTGCGGCCCAGCATGCTTTGCGAGACGGCGTCGCCGAACACCTGCGTGTCGGCCCAGGTAAATTCGGCGTCGTTGAGGAAGGATGCCACGTTCTTGGCCACGCCCGGCAGTACCGGCGACAGCAAAATGGTCAGCTGGCGGAACAGGATCAGCGCAGTGGTGCACACATCGTGCAGTTCGGCCGTCTTTTCCGCATCCTTGGCCAGGATCCACGGCTTGTTTTCGTCGACATACTGATTCGTGATGTCGGCGATTTCCATGATCTCGCGCAGTGCCTTGCCGAATTCGCGATTCTCGAAATGTTTGGCGATGCTGTCCTGGCGCTCGATGACAACGCCGTTGACGTCCTGCGTCAGCGCGCGGTTGATCCAGGTCTGCGCGCCTTCGGACAAGCTTGGCGCCAGCTTGCCGTCGAAGCGCTTGGCGATAAAGCCGGCGCAGCGGCTGGCGATATTCACGTATTTGCCGATCAAGTCGCTATTGACGCGGGCGACGAAATCTTCGCCGTTGAAGTCCAGGTCTTCCACTTTCGAATTCAGTTTGAACGCGATGTAGTAGCGCAGCCATTCCGGGTTCATGCCCAGGTCCAGGTAGCGCAGCGGCGAGATGCCGGTGCCGCGCGACTTCGACATTTTTTCGTTGTTGACCGTCAGGAAGCCGTGCACATTGACTTTCAGTTTGTCGATCACCGGGTGATTGGCAAATTTCAGCATGGCGGGCCAGAACAGCAGGTGGAAGGAGACGATGTCCTTGCCGATAAAGTGGATCTGTTCGGTGCTCGGGTCGTTCAAAAAGGCCTCGAAATCGATGCCTTTCTTGTCGCAATAGTTTTTCAGGCTGGCCAGGTAGCCGACCGGCGCGTCCATCCACACATAGAAGAACTTGCCCGGCGCATCCGGAATCGGGATGCCGAAGTAGGGCGCGTCGCGCGAGATATCCCAGTCGGCCAGCTTTTCACCGGCTTCGCCCAGCCATTCGCTGACCTTGTTGACCATTTCAGGCTGCAGGCGGCCAGGCGTGTTCAGCCAGTCCTTGAGGAACTCGAAGCAGCGCGGGTCCGACAGTTTGAAGAAATACTGTTCCGACGGTTTCATTACCGGCGTGGCATTGGTAAACACCGAGAACGGGTTGACCAGGTCGGTCGGCTGGTAGGCCGCGCCGCACACTTCGCAATTGTCGCCGTACTGGTTCCTGGCGCCGCATTTCGGGCATTCACCCTTGATATTGCGGTCGGCCAGGAACATGCCTTTGACCGGATCGAAGAAGCGGTCGACGGTTTTCGTGACGATCAGGCCCGTATCGCGCAATTTGCGGTACATGGCTTGCGACAGCTCGACGTTTTCTGGCGAGTCGGTCGAATACCAGTTATCGAACGCAATATGAAAGCCGTCCAGGTACTGGGCGCGGCCGGCGGCGATATTGGCCACGAACTGCTGCGGCGTGATGCCTTCCTTTTCGGCGGCGATCATGATCGGCGTGCCATGCGTATCGTCGGCGCCCACGAAGTGCACTTCACGGCCGGCGTCGCCATCGCGTTGCATTCGCTGGAACCGGACCCAGATATCGGCCTGGATATATTCCATGATGTGGCCAATGTGAAAAGCGGCGTTTGCGTAAGGCAGGGCAGTGGTGACGAACAGCTTGCGAGTCATGATTGATGCACTTTTGGGATGGATAAACGAGCATTTTAACAGCGGAAACGCAATATGAGCAGATGCCGAGCAGTTGCAACCGCGCCATGTGGTGCATTTGTCTTTGCATGGGCATCGCGACCGGCCCGCGCATTTGCGCTAAACTGCGGGCATCACACACGGAGAATCACATGAGCATCACAGCAGAAGACGTCAAGGCAGCCCTGGCGCAAGTTATTGATCCAAATACACAAAAAGATTTCGTTTCCAGCAAGACTGTCAGGAATCTGAAGGTCGACGGCAGCGACATTTCCCTGGACATCGAACTGGGCTACCCGGCCAAAAGCCAGATCGACCTGATCCGCAAGTCGGTGCTGGCCGCGCTGCGCGTGCTGCCGGGCGTGGGCAATGTCAGCGTCGGCGTGTCCTCGAAGATCATCTCGCACACGGTGCAGCGCGGTTTGAAGCCGATGAGCAACGTGAAGAACATTATCGCCGTCGCTTCCGGCAAGGGCGGCGTGGGCAAGTCGACCACCGCCGTCAACCTGGCGCTGGCCCTGGCCGCCGAGGGCGCATCGGTCGGCGTGCTGGACGCCGATATCTACGGCCCGTCGCAGCCGATGATGCTGGGCATCAGCGGCCAGCCGAAGACGCTGGACGGCAAGAGCATGGAGCCGATGGAAAACCATGGCCTGCAAGTGTCGTCGATCGGCTTCATGATCGATCCGGACGAGCCGATGGTATGGCGCGGCCCGATGGTCACGCAGGCCCTGCAGCAGTTGCTGGACCAGACCAACTGGCGCGACCTCGATTACCTGATCGTCGACATGCCGCCAGGCACCGGCGACATCCAGCTGACCCTGTCGCAAAAAGTGCCGGTCACGGGCGCCGTGATCGTCACCACGCCGCAGGACATCGCGCTGCTCGACGCCCGCAAGGGTCTCAAGATGTTCGAGAAGGTCGGCATCCCTATCCTGGGCGTGGTGGAAAACATGAGCACGCATATCTGCTCGAACTGCGGCCATGCGGAAGAAATCTTCGGCGCCGGCGGCGGCGCGAAAATGTGCGCCGACTTCGGCGTGGAATTCCTCGGCGCCTTGCCGCTGACCATGGCGATCCGCCAGCAGACCGATTCGGGCACGCCGACCGTGGTGGCCGAACCGGACGGCCCGGTCGCCGCGATCTACAAGCAGATCGCCCGCACCATCGCCATCAAGGTGGCGGAAAAAGCCAAGGACATGACGAACAAATTCCCGAGCATTGTTATTAAAAACGATTGATCCTCGTGGCGTGAATTGGGTCGCGTAGGTCGGATTAGCGTAGCGTAATCCGACAACACCGCCGGCGCCAACAATGTTGTCGGGTTACGCGCTGTGCGCTAACCCGACCTACAAATTTTATGCCGCATGCCGCGCTTTTCGGACGCGGCATTTTTTTTGCCAAAATTTCACAATCATCAACAAAAACCACAAATTCCATTAAGGGATAACACGTAAAAACCTTACCAAAAGGCCAGGAAAGTACCTCAAAACAATAATTTCATATTGTCTTTACATGGATTTACATTTAATAATAAGAATCATTCTCAATGCGATAAAGATTCTCAATGTCTCCATTCCTCCTGACTTCACGCCCCATCCCCGCTGCTGTCCGCCTGTTGTGCATCACCCTTTCCTCCGCCCTGCTGTGCGGCCCCGCCTGCGCTGACGACAGCACTGCGGCCGATGCCGCTGCCGCCGAAGCCCCGATCCAGACCGTCCACGTGGCCAGTACGCGCGAAGAAAACTCGGGCTTTGGCGCCACGCGCGCCAGCAGCACGACCACCAAGTCCGACCTGTCGCTGTTCGAGACGGCGCAATCGATCTCGGTGCTGACGCGCGACCTGCTCGATTCGCGCCAGGTGACCACCCTGAACGAAGCGATCCAGACCTCGGCCGGCGTGTCGTCGGGCAGCTGGGGCAAGCGCGGCTGGGATGACTTTTCCATCCGCGGCCAGCGCGCGTCGGAATCGATCTATGTCGACGGCCTGAAACTGAACCAGTCCAACTACGTGGCGCAGGAAGTGTCCGGCGTCGAGACCATCGAAATCCTGAAAGGCCCGGCCTCGATCAACTTCGGCCTGGTGCAGCCGGGCGGCATGGTCAATATGGTCAGCAAGCGTCCACGCGCGGAAGCCTTCAACCAGGCCGGCCTTGCCGTCGGCAGCTATAACTACAAGCAGGCCACGTTTGACCTGGGCCGGCCTTTGAACGACAGCGGCAAGGCGGCGTTCCGCCTCAACGGCCTGTGGTCCCACAGCGACGACCAGACCGACCAGGTGTGGTTCAAGAACCGCTACCTGGCGCCATCGCTGTCGCTGGACCTGGGCGCGAACACGGATTTCACGATACTGACGTCTTACACCAGCCGCGAATACCTGCGCAACCAGGGCGTGCCGGTGAAGGGCAGCTTGCTGGCGAACCGCAATGGCCGGCTGGAGCGCAATCAGTTCTATGGCGAACCCGGTTTCGGCCCGTACGACTCGTCGCAGAAGCAGGTCGGCTACAGCCTGGAACACCGGTTCGGGAATGGCTGGAAAGTGGCGCAGAATTTCCGCTGGCAGAAAATGGCGATGGATGGCCGCTTCGTGTCGCTGGGCAGCCTGTCCGCCAACGAGCTGCTGCTGTCGCGCTCGGCCCAGGTGCAGGATGTCGACGGGATTACCCGCGGCCTCGACACCAATGCCTCGCGCACGTTTGCATTCGGCGGCATGGAACACAATCTGATGGCCGGCCTCGATCTCAATAGCGACCGCGTGCGCAACGCCAACCAGGCTTGCCGCATCGGCGCGCTCAATGTGCTCAACCCCGTCTACAACACGGTGGTGACGTGTCCGCCCGTCAGCCGCCTGACCACCACCACCGTATCGTCGACCGGCTTGTACCTGCGCGACCAGATCAAATTGAACGAGCAATGGCGCGTCAACCTGGCCATGCGCCACGACCGCGCGCGCAACCGCGAACTCAATGGCCTGACCAACGTCACCCAGCGCCAGGACACTTCGTCGACCACCGGCAATGCGGCGCTGTCGTATGTGCTGACGCCAAACATCATCCCCTACGTCAGCTACGCCACCTCGTTTTTGCCCGTCAGCGGCAGCGATTTCTTCGGCGTGCAGTTCAAGCCGGAAGAAGGGCGCCAGGCGGAAGTGGGCAGCAAGTTCCAGTTCGCGGGCGGGCGCATCAACGGCGCCGTCGCCATCTATGACCTGACGCGTACCAACGTCACCACGGCCGATCCGGACCCGGCCCATATCGCCATCCTGTCGAGCGCCCAGGTGCAGACGGGCGAGCAGCGCACGCGCGGCTTCGAAGCGGAAATCAGCGCGGACCTGCGCAATGGCTGGAGCGTGCAGAGCGCATTGAGCGTGCTCGACGCACGCGTGACCGAAGACAATGGCGGCACGGTGGGCCGCCGCCTGCTCAATACGCCGCGCCAGAGCGCCAATGTATGGGCCAACTACCGCTTCCGTGGCGGCGTGATGGACGGCTGGACGGCCGGCCTGGGCGCACGCCATGAAGCGGGCAAGACGGGGCCGTCGGTCAACTACACGGTCGCCGGCTACACGGTTGCGGATGCCAGCCTGGCTTACCAGGGCCGTGGCTACCGGCTCAGCCTGAACGTGAAAAACCTGTTCGACAAGGAGTACTACGCCGGCGTGCTGAACGCCAATGTGCTGCCGCTGGGCGACCCGAGGACGGCGGTGTTGAAGGCCGTGTTTGACTTTTAAGCAAGCTTGAACGAGCATGGCAGCGGTCCCGGCGTGCTGTCATGCTCATGTAATACTCCTGTCATCATGGTTCTGTATGCTGCCGGGCGGGCCGCGGCGTGATCGCCGCGCATATCAACCAGCCATCGATCCTCACCATGACACTCACGATTTCCCTGACACGCAAGATAGTGCCTGCCTTGTTACTGGCGGCATTCTCCGTACATGCCGCGCCCGCGCCACAAAAGCCTGCCGCGCAGCCCAAGCTGGTGGTCGTGCTGGTGGTCGACGGCCTGCCGCAAGAGCAGGTGACGCGCTACCGCGACCAGTTCGGCCAGGGCGGATTCCGCCGCCTGCTCGAGCAGGGCGCGTGGTTCAGCGACGCGCACCAGGCGCACGGCATCACGGTCACCGCCATCGGCCATTCGGCCGTGCTGACGGGCGCCTATCCTTACCAGCATGGCGTGATCGGCAATAACTGGATCGACCCCGTCACCAAACAGTCGGTCTACTGCACCGAAGACAGCGCGCACAAATATATCGGCGAAGAGACCAAGCCCGATGATGGCACCTCGCCAGCGAAACTGCGCGTGACGACCCTGGGCGACGAGCTGCGCTATGGCACCGGCAACCAGGCCAAGGTCATTACCGTGTCGGGCAAGGACCGTGGCGCCATCCTGCTGGCGGGCAAAACCGGCACCGCCTATATGTATATGGAAAAGACCGGCAACTTCGCCAGCTCCACCTATTACATGCAGCAGCATCCGCAATGGGTGCAGCGCTACCAGGCGGCCAAGCCGCAGGACCGCTACTACGGCAAGAGCTGGACCCCGCTGCTGGCCGATTCGGCCTACGTCAACGACGCGCGCGACGATATCGTTCCAGCCAAGCCGGGTGCGCGCAACACCTTCCCGTTCGCCTACTACAGCGACAGCGGCAGCCTCGATGGCGACTACTACAGCCGTTTGAAATCCGGCCCCTTCCTCGACGAGCTGACACTGGAATTCGCGCGCGCCGCCGTCGATGGCGAAAACCTGGGCCGCAATCCGGCCGGCGTGCCGGACATCCTGGGCGTCAGCCTGTCGGCGCACGATTACGTGAACCACGCCTACGGCCCCGAAAGCAAGATGTCGCACGACCATCTGCAGCGCCTGGACCGCATGCTGGCCGGCTTCTTTGCCGACCTCGATAAAAAGGTCGGCATGGACAATGTGCTGGTGGTGCTGACGGCCGATCACGGTTTTGCCAACGTCCCCGAATTTAACGAGACGCGCGGCGTTCCCGCCAAGCGCATCGATGGCGGGCAATTGGTCAAGGACCTCAACGACCACCTGGCGGCGACCCTGGGCGTGGACAAGCTGGTGACGACGTTCTCGCTGCCGAACATCTACCTGGACTATGCGCTGGCCGAAAAGAACGGCACCAGCCGCGTGGAGCTGGAAGACGCGGCCGCGCGCTTCCTGCTGCAGCGCGATGGCCTGGCGCAGGTCTACACGCGCACGCAGATGGAAACGGGGGCGGTCGCCACCCGCATGGACACCCTGATGCGCCGCGCCTGGAACCGCCAGTTGTCGGGCGACCTGATGGTGGTGACGAAACCGGCCTGGTACTTCGGCAAGGGCGTGGGCGGCACCTCGCACGGCACGCCCTATACCTATGACACCAATGTGCCGCTGATGGTCTACGGCCCGCGCTGGATCAAGCCGGGTGCCTATGGCCAGTACGCGGAAGTGGTCGATATCGCACCGACCCTGGCGCACCTGCTGCGCGTGCGTCAGCCGTCGGCGTCGGAAGGGCGGGTGTTGACCGAGGCGGTCAAGTAAGCTCATCCGCAAGTGGTGGTGTCGGGTTACGCGCTGCGCGCTAACCCGACAACATTGTTGGCGCGTTTTACAACAACCAATCAATCGGCAGCACCGACAAGATAGCCACCCCCATGCGTTTCCACACGCTGGTGCCCGGCTCGGTGTCGTAGCGCGTGATGCCGCCATGGGCGTCGCGCGCGATCCAGTACAGCGTGCCGTCGGGCTGCAGCAGCACCTGGTAGGCGCGCTGCGGGATGCTGCCGCGCATGGCCTGGCCCAGTTTGCCGGCCAGCGCCGGGCTGTCGATCACCAGGCCCATTTCGGTATTCAAATCGATCGAGCGCGGGTCGAAATTGAAGGAGCCGACAAAGATGCGCCGGTCGTCGACCGCAAAGGTTTTCGCGTGCAGGCTGGACGCGGAACTGCCGAAGCGGCCGGTTTTTTCGCGCGCATCGCCTTCATCCCACGAGCGGCGCGATTCGTACAGGGTCACGCCCGCCTCCAGCAACGGCTTGCGCCATTTGGCATAGCCCGCATGCACGGCCGCCACGTCGGTCGCTTCCAGCGCGTTCGTCAGGATGCGCACGTTCACGCCTTCCTTCGCCAGTTCGGCAAACGCCTGGGTGCCCGATTTGCCGGGCACGAAATAGGGCGAGACGAGATCGAGTTCCTTGCTTGGCACGCCCAGCAAATTCTTCAGGTTGGCCGCCACGCCAGAGCCGGGGCGCGCCTTGTCCAGCACCTTGGCCGGATCGTCGCTGACCAGGCGCGTGGGCGCCCATTCGAACGGCAACTGGCGCTCGATCAGCTGCTGCACGAACGGCGAGGTGCGCATGGCCTGCACATACTCTTCGGCCGCCTTTGTGTCGTCGATGCGGTCGGCTTCAAGCGCGATATCGCCGGCGTCTCCCCTGCTGGGCGGCTTGATCAGCAAGGTGGCCGGGTAGGCCGAAGGGCTGTTCCAGTAGCGGTCGAAGTCCTGCGACACGGCGCCCACCACGGAGCCGATCACCAGCACGTCGAGGTCGGCAAACAGCACGTCGCCGGCGGCGCCGAAATATTCGTCGCCGACATTGCGCCCGCCAACGATGGTGGCCTGGTTGTCGGCCGTGAACGATTTATTGTGCATGCGCCGGTTCAGGCGCGAAAAATCGGTGAGAAAACCCAGTGCGCGCGGCGAGCGCAGGGCGAAGGGATTGAACAGCCGGATTTCCAGGTTGGGCTGTTTGGACAGCAGGGCCAGGGTGTCGTCGAGTTCCGCCGTGTTGTTATCGTCCAGCAGCAGGCGCACGCGCACGCCCCGTTCCGCCGCCTGGCGCAGCGCATCGAACAGCAGGGTGCCGGTAATGTCCTTGTGCCAGATGTAGTACTCCACGTCGAGCGTGCGCTGGGCGGCTGCGGCCAGCAGGGCGCGCGCGGCAAACGCGTCGCGCCCGTCGGACAGGGCGTAGATGCCGGACACGCCCGGATGCTGCGCGGCCAGCGGCATGATGGCCTGCGCCAGTTTGGTGTCCGCGGTATCAAGCAGGGTGACGCTGTGCGTGCGGCCCGCCAGCGAGGGCAGTTCGGCGCAGCCGCCCAGCAGAAGGGACAGCAGCAGCGCCGCCGAAAACAGTGCGGTCAGGCGGCGCGAGGGCAGGGTAATACGGGTCATGGCGGGCTTTCATCGGGGTTGCCCGATGGTAGCAGAAGCCCGCCGCGCCTGACGTCTTACAGGGATTCGAGCGCGATCAGCTCGGCCACCGTCTGGCGGCGGCGGATCAGGCGCGACGCGTCACCATCGACCAGGTATTCGGCCGCATGCGGACGGCTATTGTAGTTCGACGACATCGACGCGCCATACGCGCCCGCGCCTTCGAACACCATATAGTCACCCACCTGGGCGGCAGGGAGCAGGCGGGTTTCCACCACGCCGCCGTCGCGCTGGGTAAATACGTCGCCCGATTCGCACAGCGGGCCGCCGACCACGGTGGCGCGCTGGGCATCGAGTGCGCGGCCATCGTGGGCGATCACCGTCATCGCATGGTAGCTGCCGTACATGGCGGGACGCATCAGTTCATTGAAGCCGGTGTCGAGCAGGGTGAAATGGTTGCCGCCCATTTGCTTGGTGGCGCGCACTTCGGCCACCAGCAGGCCCGCGTCAGCGACTAAAAAACGGCCCGGTTCGATCTCCAGGTGCACCGGGTGGCCCAGGTGCGCTTCGATCTGCTTGCGCGCCGCGTCCCACAGCTGGAAGTAGTGGTCGGTATCGACCGGCTGCTCGCCTTCGCGATACGGTACCGACAGGCCGCCGCCGGTGGAAATCGCCTCGATATCGTGGCCCATGTTCCTCACCAGGCCGACCATGGTGCCGCAGACGGTTTCCAGGTGGCTGTAGTCGACGCCGGAACCGATATGCATGTGCAGGCCGACCAGGTGCAGGCCATGCTGGCGGATCACGGCCAGCGCTTCCGGCAGCTCCTCGTGCCAGATGCCGTGCTTGCTGTTTTCGCCGCCCGTATTGGTCTTGTTGCTGTGGCCATGGCCGAAACCCGGATTGATGCGCAGCCAGACGCGGTGGCCGGGCGATACAGGGCCCAGCTGGCGCAGCATGTCGACCGAGCCGCAATTGACTTCGATCTTCGCCTCCACCACGCGCGCCAGCGTGGCGCGGTCGAACAGGTCGCAGGTGAACACCACGCCGGCCGCGCCATTGGTCTGCGCCGGCGTATAGCCAGCCTGCAGCGCGCGCTCGATCTCGCCCAGCGAGACGGCGTCCACGTGCACGCCGGCCTCGCGCATCAAGGTCAACAGGTGGATGTTCGAGTTGGCTTTTTGCGCGAAACGCACGGTGTCGAACTGCGCCAGCTGTTTGACGCGCGCGCGGATGGTGGCCGCGTCGTAGACCCACAAGGGCGTGCCGTGCTGTTGGGCGAGTTGGGCGAGGGTCTGGTCGTTGACGGGCTTCATCGTGCGCTTTCGTGTGAGGGAAGAATAACCACATCATCGCGGTTTATCGCCCAAACATAAAATATCCATTTAAGGCCACCTTATTCATTTATGATATGAGCTATGTCCATCTCCCTGCGCCATATCGAAGTTTTCCGCGCCATCATGACCACCGGCAGCGTGACGGCGGCCGCCGCCATGCTCAATACCTCGCAGCCCACCGTCAGCCGCGAGCTGGCGCGCCTGGAATACCTGACGGGCTTGACCTTGTTCGAGCGCGAGCGCGGCCGGTTGCGCCCCACCGCCCAGGCCTTGCAGCTGTTCGAGGAAGTGCAGCGCGCCTATTTCGGCCTGGAGCGCATTGTCAGCACGGCCACCGCCCTGCGCCAGTTCGACCAGGGCCAGCTGTCGATCGCCTGCCTGCCCGTGTTTTCGCAGTCTCTGCTGCCGCAGGCCTGTAAATCGTTCGTGGCGGATTTTCCGAATGTGAGCATCAGCATCACGCCGCAGGAGTCGCCGCTGCTGGAGGAATGGCTGTCGGCCCAGCGCCATGATGTCGGCCTGACGGAGGTGGGCAATGCGCCGCCCGGCACCGTGCTCGATACCTTGATGTCCGTCGATGAAGTGTGCGTGCTGCCCGATGGCCATGCGCTGGCGGGCAAGGCCACCCTGGCGCCGGAAGACTTTGCGGGGCTGCCGTTTATCAGCCTGGCGGCAGTCGACCCCTACCGCCAGCAGATCGACGCCATCTTCGCCCAGGCCGGCGTGGAGCGGCGCATGGCGCTCGACACCCACAGCGCCGCGTCGGTGTGCGCCATGGTGCGCGAGGGTGTGGGCCTGGCCATCGTCAACCCGCTGACGGCGCTGGACTTTGTGGGCCAGGGCCTGCAGATCCGCCGCTTCAGTGTGTCGCTGCCGTTCACCGTGAATATCGTCAAGCCGCTGCACCGGCCCCTGTCGCAGCTGGTCGCCCTGTTCGAGCAGGCCTTGCAGGCGCAGGCGAACGAGGTTAAAAGGCGCTTGCTGGCGCTGTAGGGTAATAGGGAATGAGCAAGTGGAGCGGGGACGTTCAACAGAGTAAAATGGCGTTTTACTTATTAAAGCCTGATTACTTCGATGACCACAACCGCTACTCCCGTCCGCACCCGTTTCGCTCCCAGCCCGACCGGCTATCTGCACCTGGGCGGCGCCCGCACCGCCTTGTACAGCTGGGCGTATGCCCGCCACTTTGGCGGCACTTTCGTGCTGCGCATCGAAGACACGGACCTGGAACGCTCCACGCCGGAAGCCGTGCAAGCGATCATCGAAGGCATGAAGTGGCTGGGCCTGGACCACGACGAAGGCCCGTTCTACCAGATGCAGCGCATGGACCGCTACCGCGAAGTGGTGGCGCAGATGCTGGCCGAAGGTACGGCCTATCACTGCTACTCGTCGCCGGAAGAAGTCGAAGCCATGCGCGAGCGCATGCGCGCCGCCGGCGAAAAGCCGCGCTATGACGGCACCTGGCGTCCGGAGCCGGGCAAGACCCTGCCGGCCATTCCCCTTGATCGCAAACCGGTGGTGCGCTTCAAGAATCCGCTCGATGGCGACGTGACGTGGGACGACGTGGTCAAGGGCACCATCACGATCTCGAATCGCGAGCTGGACGACCTGGTGATTGCGCGCCCGGACGGCACGCCGACCTATAACTTCTGCGTGGCCGTCGATGACTGGGACATGCAGATCACCCACGTGATCCGCGGCGACGACCATGTCAACAACACCCCTCGCCAGATCAATATCCTGCGCGCCATCGGCGCACCGCTGCCGCTGTACGGCCACCTGCCGATGATTTTGGGCGCGGACGGCGAGAAGCTGTCGAAGCGCCATGGCGCCGTCAGCGTGATGGATTACCCGGCGCAGGGTTTCCTGCCGGAAGCAATGCTGAACTACCTGGCGCGCCTGGGCTGGAGCCACGGCGACGATGAAGTATTTTCGACCGCGCAGTTCTGCGAGTGGTTCAACCTGAACCACCTGTCGAAATCGGCCGCCCAGTTCAACAATGAAAAACTGGCCTGGCTGAACAATCACTATATCAAGCAGGCCGACAACGCCCGCCTGGCCGATCTGGCCCGTGCGCAGATGGTGGACGCCGGCGCGGTGTTCGACGGCGCGCCCGAGCTGGCGCTGGTATTGGGCCTGATGAAAGAGCGCGCCAACACCATCAATGAACTGGCAGCGGCCTCGATGCTGTTCTTCCGCGAACCGCAGCCCGATGAAGCGCTGGTGACGCAGCACATTACCGACGCGATCAAGCCGGTGCTGGCGCAGTTCGCCGAGCGCATCGCCACGGTGGAGTGGAGCAAGGAAGCCGTCGCCGCCATGATCAAGGAAGTGCTGGCCGCCAACACCATCAAGATGCCGCTGCTGGCCATGCCTTTGCGTTTGATCCTGACGGGTCAATTGCAGACGCCGGCCATCGACCAGGTGGTGGTGATCTTCGGCCGCGAGACCGTGCTGGCGCGCCTGGCAAAGTGGCTGTAATCGCCGCTGCCGTATCAAGCTGAAATGACGGTGCGGAAACCGCGCCCCATGAAAACTTTGTCATGGGCGAAAAAGGGTATTTGCAGAGTGAAACTTCTTTGCTATACTCTTGTTTCTGCACCAACGGGGGTATAGCTCAGCTGGGAGAGCGCTTGCATGGCATGCAAGAGGTCAGCGGTTCGATCCCGCTTACCTCCACCAGCAGCAAAACAGCTTATCGTTTTGTTAGTCGTTGAAGTGGTGCAGTAGCTGTAGAAGTTCCGAGGTCCCCATCGTCTAGAGGCCTAGGACATCACCCTTTCACGGTGAGTACAGGGGTTCGAATCCCCTTGGGGACGCCAGGTAGTTGTGGTATAGTAGTGGCAGTTGTTTGTACTGATTGTTGTAAGTTCAGGCCGGTCAAAATACGGGTTCTGGATGGAAAGCAAGTAGTGGAACAAAGTCGCCAAGTGCGGCTTTTATTATTTCTGCGCCAGGGGGGTATAGCTCAGCTGGGAGAGCGCTTGCATGGCATGCAAGAGGTCAGCGGTTCGATCCCGCTTACCTCCACCAACAGCGCAGAAGTAAAGTAGCAAACTGTAGTTCCGAGGTCCCCATCGTCTAGAGGCCTAGGACATCACCCTTTCACGGTGAGTACAGGGGTTCGAATCCCCTTGGGGACGCCAGTTCGGTCTGGTGTTGTTGGTAGTAAAAGTAGTAGCAGTGTTTCTGCGCCCGGGGGGTATAGCTCAGCTGGGAGAGCGCTTGCATGGCATGCAAGAGGTCAGCGGTTCGATCCCGCTTACCTCCACCAATAGCGCAGAAGTCACGAAATAATTAAAGTCGCCTTTGGCGGCTTTTTTTGTTTGCGTCAGTGGTGTCTTCGCCAAGGGGAAGTTAGGCTTAGCTGTTAGAGCGCTTGCATGGCATGCAAGAGGTCAGCGGTTAGCTCCCGCCAACCTCCACCAATAGCGCAGAAGTCACATGGTAATCAAAGTCGCCCTGAGCGGCTTTTTTTACGTCCGCAGATTTATCTCCTTACCCGTCGGGAGAAGGGTATGGCGTAGGTCGGATTAGCGTAGCGTAATCCGACAATACCACTTACCCAAATCAAAGATCCATGGCCTCCCGCCAACCTCCACCAGCAGCGCAGAATGCACACAATAATCAAGATCACCCTGAGCGGCTTTTTTATGTCTGCGAATTCATCGCGATATCCTACTGGGATTGTTGGCCGGGAATCCATCCCGTTGTAATTAATCTCAGTGGAAACGAACAGCATGCCCTATTCGAAAATAGTGAATTCTTATGATGGCGCCGCAAGGCTCAAGGGGTGCACGGTCACGGCGCTGCACTCGGAATACAGTTTTGCCTCATTGCTGCTCGATAGCGGCGAGGTGATCAATTTCGCCGTTGAGGAAGTTTCGGTGGGGAAGTGGTTTGAGGTATTTCCGATTTGCCTGTACCGGGTGCATGAAGATTGTGCTTTTGACTGGCGGGTGCTGGAAGTGCCGTTTGTGGTGGTGTCCATCGAATTGCTGTGGCGGGAGGAGTGGCAGGAGTCCTCTCCGGACAGCGGCTTGTTCATGGGTTCGGGCCCGCATTCGGTCCAGCATGCGGCCAGGCTCGGGGTCGCGCCTGAATCGCATGGTGATGTGGTCAAGGTGCTGGCTGGCATCAGGCTCGCAGCGCGCGATGGGCGCCATCTTGTCGTCAGCAGTTCCGGTAATTCGCCATTCAAAATTGATTTGGCGATGGACGCGTCAGAAATTGAACAACTGATGCAATCGCTTAGCTCCGGGCCGGTTTGAAATAAGCTCAAAATAAGAAGGCCGGCAGTTGATTTCGTGAATCACCCCGTGCTATACTTCGCGCACGCTTTTTTGAGGGGCTAAGCAAAGCCTTCAACGAAGAGTCCGCTGAGAGTAAAGCCAGCACAGGTCCCCATCGTCTAGAGGCCTAGGACATCACCCTTTCACGGTGAGTACAGGGGTTCGAATCCCCTTGGGGACGCCAGGATTTTTAGTAGTAAAGTAACTGCAGTGCTGAACGGGCCTGACAAGTCAGGCTTTTTTTGTTTCTGCAATATTGCTGCAGTACCGGGTCAGGATGCGTAACAGCGCATCCAGGACAGATTTCTGTCCCCATCGTCTAGAGGCCTAGGACATCACCCTTTCACGGTGAGTACAGGGGTTCGAATCCCCTTGGGGACGCCAGATTCGCGTAGCAAAGCAAGGCCGGATGCAGAACAGCGCATCCAGGACAGAGTTTCTGTCCCCATCGTCTAGAGGCCTAGGACATCACCCTTTCACGGTGAGTACAGGGGTTCGAATCCCCTTGGGGACGCCAGACCGGCTGATTCAGCCAACAAAAAAGCCGCCTGGTAACAGCGCGGCTTTTTTGTTTTTTAATTTCCCACATCCGGATCCCATGCCATTTCCTGCCGATCGTGCCACCTCTCTCGCCATCTTCTGCAAAGTCGTCGACAACTACGGCGATATCGGCATCTGCTGGCGCCTGGCGCGCCAGTTGCAGCTCGAACATGGGGTGCGGGTCACCTTGTGGGTCGACGATCTCGTCAGTTTCAAGCGCATCTGCCCGGAAATCGACGTGGAGCTGGACGCCCAGAAGGCGGCGGGTGTTACCGTGCGCCACTGGCGCGACCAGGAGGGCGTGTTTGCGGCAAGCGATGTCGCCGATATCGTCATCGAATTTTTTGCCTGCGACATTCCACCCGGCTATATCGCGGCCATGGCGCAGCGGCAGCCGCAGCCCGCCTGGCTGAACCTGGAGGGTTTGACGGCGGAAGAGTGGGTCGAAGGCTGCCACAAGCTGACCTCACCGCGCCACGGCATGATCAAGCATTTCTTCTTTCCGGGTTTTACCGGTAAAACCGGTGGCCTGCTGCGCGAAGCGGGGCTGGAAGAGCGGCGTCGGCAGTTCCAGGCCGATCCGGTGGCGATGCAGGCTTTCCTGGCGCAGTTCGGCGTCACCGCGCAGGAGATGGCCGCGACCAAAGTATCGCTATTCTGCTATCCGCATGCGCCGGTGGCCGAGCTGCTGGCCAGCTGGCAAGGTGGTGGCGAGCCCATGCTGTGCCTGGTGCCGGAAGGGGTGGCGTTCGATGCTGTTGGCAGCTTTATCGGCGCCGATGCCGTCGCGGGAGCGGTGCGCACGCTTGACGCATTGACCGTGCGCGTGCTGCCTTTCGTGCCGCAGGATGACTACGACAGATTGCTGTGGGCCTGCGACTTCAACTTCGTGCGCGGCGAGGATTCTTTCGTGCGCGCCCAGTGGGCCGGCAAGCCATTTATCTGGCATATCTATCCGCAGGATGAAAACCTGCATCACGTCAAATTGCGTGCCTTTCTGCAGCGTTATGCGCTGGACGCCGATGGTGTCATCGACAGCCTGGCCGGCGCCAGCGAATACTGGAACGGCGCAAGTGCCGCAGGGCAGGGCTGGCTTGGCCTGTGGCCTGCCTTGCGGGCGGACATGCCGCGCATGACGGCCAGGGCAGGGGCCTGGCAGCGGCAGATGCTGGACAACGGCGACCTGGCCGGCAACCTGCTGTCGTTCGCGCGTTTGCCACGGTAGGCGCTGGCACAAAATTAAGGTAAAATGCCCGGTTAATTCTGACAGATTTTAAACCGATCAAACGCAAGCCTGCGGCGCCGATGGCGCACCGGCGGCAGATGGTCTTCATGCAACCCACTTTTTACGTACACTTCTATGAAACCCGCAAAAGAAATTCGTGTTGGCAATATCATCATGGTCGACAGCAAGCCTATGATCGTGTTGCGTTCTGATGTCAACGGTTCGAGCCGCACGGGCTTCACCTACAAATGGAAGATGAAAAATCTTCTGACCAACACCCCGATGGAAAACGTGTTCCGCGGCGACGACAAGTTCGACGTTGTTGTTCTGGATAAAAAGCCAGTGACCTACTCGTACTTCGCCGACCCGCTGTTCGTGTTCATGGACACCGAATACAACCAGTACGAAATCGAAGAAGAAAACCTGGGCGAAGCGCTCAACTACCTGAAAGATGGCATGGAATGCGAAGCCATTTTCTACGATGGCAAAGCCATCTCGGTTGAACTGCCAACCACCATCGCACGCCAGGTCGTGTACTCGGAGCCTGCCGTCAAGGGCAACACTTCGGGCAACGTCCTGAAAGAAGCCAAGATCGAAAACGCCATCGATGCACATCGCCACACCGTGCAAGTGCCACTGTTCGTGGCACAAGACGACGTGATCGAAATCGACACGCGTACCAACGAATACAAACGCGTCGTCCGTAACTAACACCTGACCAAACCTACTGCGCGTCACGATTTGCGGCCTGCGATGCTCACTGTGCATTCGCACAGCTCCGCGTCTCGGCCACAACTCGCCGCCGCTCGCTACGGTTTTGCCAGGCGTTACATACTGCTCAAGAAGCGCTGCCTGCGGGCAGCGCTTTTTTTTACCTGAATTTAATACTATGTAACAACGTTTCTGTTCAGACACTGCTATGCTGTAAACTTGTTTTATTTTCAGCGACTCCCGACATCCATGCTTGCCACCTTGCTGCTCAGTGCCGCCGTGACTGCCGCACCCCTTGCTTTCGATGAAACGCAGTTGTCCGGCAGCTGGGCGGAAAGCGTGAATGCCAACAGTGCTTGCGATGGCGTGCGGCGCCTGTCGCGCATGCAATTGTCGGACGATCGGCAAAAGCTGGTCATTTTCAATGATCGCACCTGGGTCAGCAAGCTAGGCGAAACCAACCGGTTTTCCGCCACGGTGCTGGCGGAAACGGATCGCAGCCTGACCCTGCGCTATGACGCTGAAAACCGCCGTACGGCCGATGGCAAGCTGGTCGAATGGCAACTGATCTTCGTGGCCCCCGGCGTGTTCCGCTGGCGCGAGACCGATTGGCCCGAAGGCAAGGTCAATGGCGTGGTCGGCATACGCTGCTCGCTGTAAGGCTTGCCGTACGGCTCGCCACAAGGCGCCCATATGGCAGGCTGGCACCGGCCACCGGCACATTCTGCTATGCTGGTTCTCGTGTTTTTCCACAGGAGTTGCCATGCCTATCCGCTTGCTGGCCTTGCTCTTGACGAGCCTGGCCCTGTGCGCCACACCAGCCGGGGCCAAAAGTCCTGCGCCATCGCTGATCGAACAGGCACTGGCCTGCCACGACGCCACCGACTGCCCCTATTTTCCTGAAGTTTATAAAAATGACCGTGCCTTCCGCATGGCCTTCCTGATCGAACTGAAGAAGGCCAATATCCGCCGTCCGCGCTGGGTGCCCGATGGCGTGACGACGCCGCTGACGCCGGTCGATCTCGACGGCTCGCCGCGCCTGCTGACCAGCGTGTGCGAGCCGCACAACTGTGGCCACCGTTTCATGCTGGTGTATGACCCGCAGGAGCAAAGCGTGGCCGGCACCTACACGGGGCTGGACAAGGCGGGCGAAGTCAGCACCGTGGTGTTCGGTCAGCCCAGCATGGCCGAGATGGATCTGCTGAAGCGCAATTGAGGCGACTCCGCAGTTTCAAGCCTGGTCGGCGCCGCGCCATTCGCTCAGGTAATGCTGGGGCGTGCGGCCCAGGATGCGGCGGAACATGGCGGAAAAAGCGCTGGGGCTGGCGTAGCCCAGCGCAAAGGCGATCGCGCCCACGCCTTCGCCACGGTCCAGCCGGCAGAACGCCTCGGCCAGGTGCACCTGCTGCAGCCATTGGCGGTAGTGCAGGCCCGTTTCGCGGGGAAACAAGCGGATCAGGGTGCGCGCGCTGGCGCCCGCGTCCTGCGCCCAGTCTTCGATACTGCGCCGGCTGCCGGGAGCCGCCATGATGGCGGTGCAGACGGCCACCAGGCGCCGGTCGCGCGGCCAGGGAATCGCGATCGGCACCGTGTCGGCGCGGGCCAGTTCCGACAGGATCAGGCTGGCCAGCCAGTCGCCGCGGCCGTTGATTTCGTAGTGCACGTCTTCGTCCAGCAGCGCCAGGATCAGTTCGCGCAGCAGCCGGCTCACTTCCACCACCTTGCAGGCCGGGCCGAACACGGCGGCGGCCTGCGCATCGATATACACGGTACGCATGCTGAGGGCGCTCAGGATATCGAGTTCATGCACCACGCCCACCGGGATCAGCAAGGCCCGGCGCGGCGGTAATATCCATACGCCATGCTCGGTGGTCACGCGCATCACGCCCTCGGTGGCGAACAGCAGTTGCGCGCGCACATGGCTGTGTGGCGGCGTGTAGGCGGCGGCGTCATATTGCCTGGACATTACCGCCACCGGGCGCGGCACATATTGGTAATCGCCGGAATTGCTGCTGCGCGTAAATGTCATGCCGTCGGCATCGGCCAGGGCGGGGTGGTTGGTCTGCATGGTGTTTGTCACTTGGGCGACGATTATTGGAAGTGATCAGTTCGACGCCCATACTATACTGGCTTTCCTGCCGGCCCGTTCCAGGGGCTGCACGATCTTGAAAGCACCATGCATACCACTACCGATACCCTGGCCACGCCCGTTGCGGCCGCCAAGACCATTTCTCCTTCTCAGCAGCAATCCGGCCTGGCCATGCACATCCTGGGCGCCGTCGCCTTCGTGCACTTGCTCAATGACCTGATCCAGGCCCTGCTGCCGTCGATTTACCCGATGCTGAAAGCCGAGTTCGCCCTCAGCTTTACCCAGGTCGGCCTGATTACCCTGACGTTCCAGTGCACGGCGTCCTTGCTGCAGCCGTGGATCGGCCTGTACACCGACCGCCGTCCATTGCCGTTTTTGCTGCCGGTCGGTATGTGCTTTACGCTGGCCGGCGTGCTGATGCTGTCCATCGTCTCGACCTTCCCGACCCTGCTGATCGCCTCCGGCCTGATCGGCGTCGGCTCCTCGACCTTCCACCCGGAAGCGTCGAGGGTGGCGCGCATGGCGTCGGGCGGGCGCTACGGCTTTGCGCAATCGCTGTTCCAGGTAGGCGGCAATGTCGGTTCCGCGCTGGGGCCACTGCTGGCGGCGGCCGTGATCGTCGGCCGTGGCCAGGGCAATATCGCCTGGTTCAGCCTGCTGGCGGTGCTGGCCATCGGCGTGCTGTATAGCGTCAGCCGCTGGTATGGCGGCCATTTGGCCAGCTTCAAGCCGAAAGCGGGCGGCCACGTCACCAACCTGTCGCGCAACAAGGTGATGGGGGCGCTGGCGGTACTGGCGCTGCTGGTGTTCTCGAAATACATCTACATGGCCAGCCTGTCGAGCTATTACACGTTTTACCTGATCGACAAATTCCACCTGACCATCGGCGCGGCCCAGCTCTATCTGTTCCTGTTCCTCGCGGCTGTCGCGGCCGGCACCTTTATGGGCGGCCCGATCGGCGACCGCATCGGCCGCAAGCGCGTGATCTGGATCTCGATCCTGGGCGCCGCGCCATTTACCCTGCTGCTACCCTATGTCGACCTGTTCTGGACGGCCGTGCTGACGGTGATTATCGGCTTCGTGATCTCGTCCGCGTTTTCCGCCATTGTCGTGTTTGCGCAGGAGCTGGTGCCGGGCAAGGTCGGCATGATCGCCGGTATCTTCTTCGGCCTGATGTTCGGCGTGTCCGGCATCGCCGCGGCCGCCATGGGCCATATCGCCGATATCTCCGGCATCGCCTATGTCTACCAGATCTGCTCCTACCTGCCGCTGCTGGGCATTTTGACGGTGCTGCTGCCGCATATCGAACAGGCGCCGAAAAAATAATGGCGCTAATGGCGTTCAGTTAAGCTGTCCGACGCATGTAAGTGCGAAGGCGTACAAACGTAATCATGGCGGGCCGGAGACGCAAGCTTGGCCCGGTGGGCCTGTGCGGGCGACTGATTTTTTAATCCGTTTTGCAGGTTTACTGGGAGCGTAGGGACGCTAACTGAATGGCATCAGGGGCTTGGGTGGGCTTGACGGCCCGCCAGTGTCCATGCGATAGTCAAACCCATGAACTCCTCCATCCTCCCTCCAGTCATGACCACCGGCGCCGCTGCCGCGCTGTGTACCTGTACCTGGCCCCGTGAGGATGCGGCTCGGCGCCGTTAAACTTTTACTCCTCATTCCGATGGCCACAGTGTTGAAAAACCTGTGGCCATTTTCTTTTTCCGAACCACTTTCGAAAGACCCCATGACACTCCACCTGTACGACACGTATGACCGCAGCCTGCGCCCGTTTGATCCCATCGAGCCTGGCAAGGCGGGCCTGTATGCCTGCGGCCCCACGGTCTACGACTACGCCCACCTGGGCAATCTGCGCACCTATCTGTTTGTCGACGGGCTGCGCCGGGCGCTGGCATTCAACGGCTACGAGGTGCGGCACGTGATGAATATCACCGACGTGGGCCACCTGACCTCGGACGCCGATACCGGCGACGACAAGCTCGAAGCGCGCAGCGTCCGCAGCGGCAAGTCCGCCTGGGAACTGGCCGCGCAGTTCACGCAGGCGTTCGAAAGCGACCTGGCCTTGCTGAACATTTTGCCGCCCACCGTCTGGTGCCGCGCCACCGACCATATCGCCGAACAAATCGCTTTTATAGAAGACCTGGAAGCGAAGGAGTTTACCTACCGCACGCAGGACGGCATTTATTTCGACACCACGCGCCAGCCGGACTACGGCCAGCTGGCGCGTCTGAACCGCAACGGCCTGCAGGCGGGCAAAAGGGTGGAGCTGGGCGACAAGCTCGATATCTGCGACTTCGCCTTGTGGAAGTTCAGCGGCACGCCGGGCCAGCGCCAGATGGAGTGGAGCAGCCCGTGGGGCCTGGGCTTTCCGGGCTGGCATATCGAGTGCTCGGCGATGGCGGAAAAGCACCTGGGCGCGTATTTCGACATCCATTGCGGCGGCGAAGACCATGTGGCCGTCCACCACAGCAACGAGATCGCCCAGACCCAGGCCCGTCACGGCACGCGGCTGGCGAACTTCTGGCTGCATGGCGCGTTTTTGAAAACCCAGGACGCGAAGATGTCGAAGTCCTCCGGCGACTTTTTGCGCCTGCAAAGCCTGGTCGAGCAGGGCGTCGATCCGCTGGCCTACCGTTACCTGTGCCTGGGTGCCCACTACCGCAGCAGCCTCAATTTCAGCGACGAGGCGCTGCGCGCGGCGGCCAGCGGTTTGTCCCGCCTGCGCACTTCGGTGCATGGGCTGGGTGACGCTTCCGGCGAGGCCGATGATGCATGGCTGGCGAAGTTTGCCGCGCCCGTCAACGACGACCTGAACTACCCACGCGCGCTGGCCGTGCTGTGGGAGCTGCTGAAAAGCGATCTGCCCGATGGCGTCAAAAAGGCGACCGTGCTGCGCTGCGATACGGTATTGGGGCTGGATTTCGCCAACTGGCGGCCGGCGGTGGTGGCGGTGCCAGAGCAGGTACAAGAGTGGATGGCGCAGCGCGAGGTGGCGCGCAAGGAGCGGCGCTGGGGCGATGCCGATGGCCTGCGGGTGCTGGTGCGCGAGGCGGGATATGAGATCGAGGATACGGCGGAGGGGGCGCGGGCGGTGTATGTCGGATTACGGCCTGCGGCCTAATCCGACCTGCGTTGCGTACGTGGCAGGTCGGATTAGCGGGGCCGCCGAGGCGCGTAGCGCGTAATCCGACACCACCGCAACATTACGCCTCAATAAACCGCATCTTGAAGCTGCGGCCCTTGATATTGCCAAAGTCGCGTCCCAGCGAGTTGCCGTTGTTCAGGCGCTTGAAGGCCGCTTCGGCCACGGTGCGGTCCAGCGCCACGTAGGTCATGAATTCGAACACATTGATCTTGCCCACCTGTTCCTTGGTCAGCCTGGCGTCGCCGGTCAGGGCGCCCAGCAGGTCGCCCGGGCGCAGCTTGTCCTTCTTGCCGCCCATGATGCACAGCGTGACCATCGGCGCCGGCAGGGCTTCGGTGCCGTCGTCTTCCGGCAGCGCCTTCAGGTCATGCCACTCGACGGCGCTGTTCTGGTATTGCTCGATCAGCTTGACCCATTTTTTTTCGTTCGGCGCGCACAGCGACAGGGCCAGGCCCTTCTTGCTGCCACGGCCGGTACGGCCGATGCGGTGGATATGCACTTCCGTGTCTTTCGACACGTCGACGTTGATCACGGCGCCCAGGTCCGAGATATCGAGGCCGCGCGCGGCGACGTCGGTGGCGACCAGGATCGAGCAGCTGCGGTTGGCGAACAGCACCAGGATTTCATCGCGTTCGCGCTGTTCCAGTTCGCCGTACAGGGCCAGGGCCGAGAAGCCCTGCTGGCGCAGTTCTTCGGCCAGTTCGCGGCAATGCACCTTGGTGTTGCAGAAGGCCAGCGTCGACTCGGGCTTGAAGTGCTTGAGCAGCTTGCCCACCGCGCTGTTGCGGTCGTCGAAGCCGATTTCATAGAAGCGCTGTTCGATCTTGTCGTTGTCATGCTGCGCCTGCACCGTCACTTCCAGCGGATTGACGAGGAAGGACGCGGTGGCGCGGCGGATATCTTCCGGGTAGGTGGCCGAGAACAGCAGGGTCTGGCGGCGCGCCGGGCAGGCGCTGACGATGCCGGCGATTTCCTCGTAAAAGCCCATGTCCGTCATGCGGTCGGCTTCATCGAGCACCAGGGTCTGCACGTGGTTCAGGTTGATCGTGCCGCGGCCCAGATGGTCGCGCAGGCGGCCTGGCGTGCCGACCACGATATGGGCGCCGTGTTCCAGCGAGGCGATCTGCGGGCGCATCGGCGCGCCGCCCGTCAGGGTCAGGATCTTGATATTGCCGGCCGCGCGCGCCAGGCGGCGCAGCTCGTTGGCCACCTGGTCGGCCAGTTCGCGCGTCGGACACATCACCAGGCCCTGCACGGCGAACCAGGCCGGGTTGAGCTTGTGCAGGATGCCGATGCCGAAGGCGGCTGTCTTGCCGCTGCCGGTTTTTGCCTGGGCGATCAGGTCGCGGCCGTCGAGCACCGCCGGCAGGCTTTGCGCCTGGATGGTGGTCATCTCGTGGTAGCCGAGAGAATCCAGGTTGGCGAGAAAAGCAGGCGTGAGCGGCAGGCTGGAGAAAGCCGTGCTGGTGGTGTCGGTGGTCGATGTCATGGGGCGTGGCCGGTAAAAAACTGGGTGGGATGGGCACAGTCTACAGGCGTTCTACGCCCTTGTGCGGGTGGTGTTGCGGGTGGTGCTGGCGGCAAACAGCCGCCGTCTTGTTTCAAGTATCGGGTGCCCAGATCGGCAAGCCGGTCAGGTCCAGGCCTTCGTCGCGGGTCCAGACGGGCAGGCCGGACGCATCGGTCGGCTCCAGCAGTTCAAGCTGCACCTGCTTCAAGGTCGCCTTGCGCACGCGCGTGCGGCGCTGCGGCTCGGGCGCCGGCTCTGGCGCATCAGGCGCTGGCGGCGGGCCGAAACCGGGCAAGTCAATGGTGGCGTTATCTTTTTTATCTCTCATTTCTGAACCTCTGGTCCCCGGCAAAACGGCCGGGGAGCGGACAGGCAAACAAGCCGCTGTCCGCCGATATGATCACTTTTGCAAAGCACGCCCACAAAACAAAAGCCCGGCTACAGGAGTCGGGCTCTATGTGGGTGCTTGCCGGGCACTTCGGGCTGGGAAACAGAACCGCCATCCTAAAGTGCGGCACGCAGTGTATCACAGGCGTGCCGCATCGTGGGATGGCTTATGACGCTTTAGCGGAAGCTCAGCGCGCCGGTCAGATCCCCCGGCGGCAATGCGCCGCGCGAGGCAAACGCGTCATTGCGCACTTTCAGGCCTTCGAGCAGCGGCAGGTCGTGCAGGCGCGTGATCAGGCGCAGGATCGAGGTGGTGTCGTAGAAGCTGTGGTCGACCGCGCCTTTTTTCGCGAACGGCGAGACGACGATGGCGGGAATGCGCGTGCCCGGACCCCAGCGGTCGCCTTTTGGCGGCGCCACGTGATCCCACCAGCCGCCGTTCTCGTCAAACGTGATCACCACGATCATGTCTTTCCACTGTGGCGACTCTTTCAAGTGCTGGATGATATTGGCCACGTGCTGGTCGCCCGATTCGATGTCCGAATAGCCGGCGTGCAGGTTCAGGTTGCCCTGGGGCTTGTAGAACGTCACGGCCGGCAGCTTGCCCGCCACGGCGGCGGCCAGGAATTTGTTCGAGATCGGGCTGTCGCCGGTGCCGCCGTCGCGCAGGTGCTCGGCGCGCGCGGCGGTGCCGGGCGCGAACTGCTTGAAGTAGTTCAGCGGCTGGTGGTGGAACTGGAAGTTCGGCTTGCTGCCGCCGCCCTTGTGGTCGAGCGCGGCCTGCCAGCCACCGCCATACCAGGCCCACGACACGCCTTTGCGCGACAGCAGGTCGCCGATGGTGTCATAGGTTTGCGGCGGCAGGGTATTCGCGTCCGCCGGATCGGCGTGCAGCGGGTCGCCGTCGTAGGCCGGGCGGATATAGCTGGGCTGGTACGGCGGCGCCATGGTATTGACCGCATAGCCGTCCGGGGTAATCGCGCCGTCGTTCACATATTTCGGCTTGCCGTCCAGGGCCGAAGCCGGGCAGTCGTCGGCGATCGCCAGGCGCACGCCTTGCGGGCCGTCGGACAACACCGCGATCTTTTTCTTCGCGGCTGTTTCCGACGCGTTGAAGTATTCGTTGGCGCGGCCCGTCACCAGGAACTGGTGGTTCATGTAGGAGCCGCCAAAGGCCGCCATGAAGAAGTTGTCGCACAGTGTGTACTGCTCGGCGATCTGCCACAGATTGAGGTTTTTCGACGTCTCGCCGTAGTGGCCCATCACCAGCCCGCCGCTGTCGGCCCAGGCGGCAAAGCCGTCGTTCTTGCCGCCGTTGATCTGCATCTGGTTGTTGTAGAAGCGGTGCACCAGGTCGCGCGTGATGATGCTCTCGGGCAGGGGCTTGCCGGCCGCGTCGCTCAGTTTGTAGGGCGCGTTGGCCAGGCCGGTAATCTGGTCTTCCTTGATCTGGTAGTCGATGCCGCCGACATTCTGCTGGTTCGGCACCAGGCCGCCCCAGATCTTCGGCAGGGTCGCCAGGGGCTGGCCATTGCGGTCCATCTGCTGGGCCTGTGCCGGCGTGACGGCGGACAGCGGCGCGCTGGTGCCGGGGAAGTTGGCGAACAGGTTGTTGAAGCTGCGGTTTTCCAGGTAGATCACGACCACGTTCTTGACGTGCGCCTTCAGCTTGGCGTCCAGCGAGCCCTTGGCCACGGACGGTTTTGCCGCCGCCATGGCCGGCAGGCCGCTGCCAGCCAGGCCCACCGCAGTGGCGGCCTGGAAGATGCGGCGGCGCGCGGGATTGGCTGGCAGGTCGGTGGACTGGGCTTGCGGGTCGTTGGGTTTCACGCGGATCTCCGGGGTAAAAATCAAAGGGGGAAATTGTAGCAGCTTGGTTTGCGGCCGGTCAGGTTTGTGTCGCTGCTTTATGAGCCCTCGTCATTGTTCGAACCATTCACTCCCATTAATTCGAAAACGTTCAGCATGCCGTTCGAGCGGATGAAGAGTTCCTGGTACAGCTGGGCCGAATCGAGCTTGCCCAATTCGACGACGTGGCGCAGCAGGTGCGTCGCGGGGCTGTGCGGTTCCATACGCAACAGGTAGTCGCCCAGTTCGGCCAGGCGCGCGTAGGCATGGTCGCGGTCGCGGGCAGGATCGCTGGCCGGCAGCGGTGGCAGCGGTGGTGGCGGTGGCGGTGGCGAAAAAGACGGCAACAATGGCGGTGGCAGCACGCTGGCCGGCACAGGGCGCGCGCCGCGCCGGTACAGCTCCGCGTCACAGCTATCGTGTATCTGTTCGAGCAAGCCTGCCATCGCTGCCAGGCTGGGTGCCGATGGCGTGAAGTATTTGTCCAGCGTCAGGCGCAGCATGTCGAGTGCCCGCAGCGCCTCCGACAGTACACGGTGGAGCTGCAGGAAATGCTCGACGCTGCTGGCCGCCATGGCTTGCCGGAACAGCCGCAGCTCGATGCTTTCGACGAATTCCTGGGCACCGTCCATGCGCACCTTGAGCTCTGAGCTGCGCTGGCCCTGCTGCCAGTCCGCCCAGCAGTATTGCGTGTTGTCCTGGCTGGCCGTGATCGGTGTCCGATGCAGGACCGGCAGCAGTTTTTCGGCGATCCAGCGGATCTGGTTGGCGCGAAACTCGAGGTCGCCTCCATCCGGCAGTGGATGGATGTTGTCCCAATACTGGTTCAGCAAGGCGTCCAGCAGCGCCATGCATGGCGCGATGGCGGCAAAGCCATCGATGTGCAGGCGCGCTTCGAACAGCCAGGCCACGCAGGCGAGATCCTTGCTTTGCAGGCGCAGCACTTCGGCAGCCATGCGGCTGACGGCCGGCCAGTCGGCACGCTTCAGTTCATGCTCCCATGCGCCCATCGGCAGGCTGGTATCGTCGGCACGGCGGGAGCGCTGGATGGCGCTGTACTCGGGGGTGCCGCGCATCGGCTTGCCGGCAGGATCGTCACCGGCGATGGGGGCCAGCAACTGTTCAACAGACAGTCCCAGTGATGCTTCAAAATAGGTGGCGGCAATGTGCCGTCGTGCTGCGGTGTGATCCATACGGTTCCTGTGCTGGTTGAAGGTCGGGCGCTGCAAGGGAAGACCTGGCTATTTTAATTCCAAATAGCAATTTCTTGGCCTGTCGATGCGGACCGCCCAGCGCAGGAACCGCGCGCAATCAGAACTGGTAGCGCAGGTTCAGCGCCGCATTGCGGCCCTGGCCAAACATGCCCGAATACCACCAGTCCGATACCGACGCCGTATATTTTTTATCCAGCAGATTGCCCACGTTGAGCGTGGCCGACAGCTTGTCATTGACGTCGTAGCGCGCCATCAGGCTGGCCACCGCATAGCTCTTCTGCTCCCAGCGCAGGGTGCGTTCGATCTGCCACGCTTCGATATTCGAATACACGGTGCTTTGCCAGTTGACGCCGCCACCCACCGTCATGCGGTTGAAGTCGCCCGGCAGGCGGTAGGTGGTCCACAGTTTCACCAGGTGGCGCGGGAAGGTGGTCTGGATCGCCTTGCCGGTGTTGTTCTTGCTGGCGCTGTAGGACCACGAGGCCGATACATTCCAGTCGCGGCTGATGGCGCCCGTCGCTTCCACGTCCAGACCTTCGGTCCTGGCGCCCTTGACGGTGCGGTAGGCCGTCATGTCGGTGCCGGGCACGGTGTAGCCGGGGTCCGATTCGGCCAGGTTTTTCTGGCGGATCTGGTACAGGGCAAGCGCCGTGTTCAACTGGCCGTCGATCCACGCGCTCTTGATGCCCGCTTCGAACGTCTTGCCCTCGCGTGGCGCCAGCAGCGCCCCGTTGCGGTCCTGCGACGCCTGCGGCTGGTAGATGGTCGAGTAGCTGGCGTAGGCCGTATGCGCGTTGTTGATCTCGTAGACCAGGCCGCCGTATGGCGTGAAGACGCGGTTTTCCTTCGCCGGCGTTTCGCTGTAGTAGCCGATGGTGGGCGCGTCCGTCACATAGTTTTCGTCATAGCGCAGCAGCTTGGCGCCGGCGATGAATTTCAGCTGGTCCGACACGGCAAAGCGGCCGGCCGCATACGCGCTGGCCTGGCGCCGCGTGCTGTCATACGTCACATAGCGCTCACCGTACACGGGCGACACATTGCGGTTCCAGGTGGTCAGATTGGCGGGCTTGCCCTGCAGGTTCCAGTCGAAGCTGCCGTCGGTCAGGCTCTGGAACTGGTGATAGTCCATGCCGAATACCAGCTCGTGCTGGCGGCCGAACATCGTCACCGGGCCGCTCACCTTCACATCGGCGCTGTTGACCTTGAGGTGGTAGTTGCGCGCATTGGCTTTGAGCTCGAGACCGTCGCCCGTGGCCTGGTCGGCAAAGGTGTCGCTCACGCCGAGATAGACCGAGCGTTCATCCTGCGACGACGTCAGGTGGTTGGCGGTGAGTTTCAAGGTCCAGGCGTTGCCCAGCTGGTGCTCGAGTGCGGCAAACACATCGGTCGATTTGGTGCTGAAGCGGTTGCCCGGCGCGGCCGGATTGAAGGAGCGCGGCAGGTCCGTCATGACGCCATTGCTGTAGAACAGGGGGAAGCCCAGGTAGGACATCGACCCTTTCGAGACGTTGCGCTGGTGCGTGACGCCCGCCGTCAGCAAGCTGCCCGGCGCCAGGTCGGCTTCGATCACGCCGTAAATCACTTTCTTGTTGCGGCTGTAATGATCGATGGCGCTGTCGCCATCTTCCACGACGGCTACCGCGCGGCCGCGCAGGCTGCCGGCCGCATTGAGCGGACCGCCGGCGTCCAGCATGGCGCGCCTGTCGTTCCACGAACCGATGCCGCCTTCGGCCTTGACCTGGGTTTGCGCGGTCGGTTTTTTGCGCACCATATTGATGGCGCCCGAGGCGTCGCCTGCGCCCGTGGTCAGGCCCGAGGCGCCGCGCAGCACTTCGATGCGGTCATACAGCGCCATGTCGGCCAGGCTTTGCGAGGGCAGGGCGTTGAGGCCCAGGTTTTCCGAGTGGGTGCTGACGCCGTCGAGCTGGTAATTGGTGATCGAATAGCCGCGCGAGGTAAAGCCGCTGCGCTCGCTACCCAGCGAGAACTGCTTGATGCCGGGCGTCTGCTCCATCGCCTGCGTGATGGTGGTGATGCCCTGGTCTTCCATGCGCTGCTTGGTGATCACGCTGACCGATTGCGGCGTTTCCTTGATACTCAAGCCCAGCGGCGTGGCGGTGGCGGTGCCTGCCGTCGAGACATATGAGCCGCTGCCTTCGGTGACGTCCTGGCGTGCCGAGACCGACACTTCCGGCATGGTCGACAGCGCCTGCTTTTCTGCGGAAGCGTCCGCCGCACGCAGCGCATAGCTGCCGGCGCTGCTGCGTTCGGCCTTCAGGCCGGTGCCGGCCAGCACGCCGTTCAAGGCCGACTGCACGCCGTGGCGTCCAGTCAGACCGGTGGTGGTCTTGCCCTGCGTCTGTTCGGGCGTGAAGCTGAGGATCACGCCGGACTGGCTGGCCACCTGGCGCAGTGCGGCGGCCAGGTCGCCGGCCGGCACCCTGAAGTCGTGCACGGCCTGCTGCGTGCTGGCATCGAGCACTTGCGCCTGGACGGCGGCGGGTTCGATCAACAGCAGGGCGGCGCCGAACAGGGCGAGGTGAATGGCATACGCCATCGGCGTGCGTTTGGGAGCGATAAAGGAGGACATGGTTACCTTGTGATTGAGTCGTCGAATGCCTTGCCTTTACGGGTCGCGCGAGATTCGAAAACGGGTAATCTTTTTTTCACAGTTTGCTGGTGTTGTCGGATTACGGCCGTTGGCCTGATCCGAGCTGCGATATTTTTTGCGGATTTGCAGGTCGGGTTAGCGCGCAGCGCGTAAGCCGACAACATTGTTGACGTTGGCCTCACCGCGCGCCTGCACCCGCACCCAGTACCGCGTGCGAAAGTGAATGCTGACCGGCAGCGAGTTGGGCAGCGACAGCAGCACCGCTTCCGTGTCCTGCAGCGGAAACACGCCCGAAATGCGCAGGCCGGCCACCGCATCGTCGCAGCCGAGCAGGCCGTGGCGGTAGCGGCCCAGCTGGCCCAGGAAGTCGCGCAACGGCATGCCGTCGGCCAGCAACAGCCCCTGGCGCCAGCCCCACACATCGGATGACACGGCTTGCATTGCGCCGACACGCTGCGCCGTCATGCCGGCGCCCTGGCCGGCCTGGATTACCTGGCTGGCGCCGCTGTCGCGCGCGCTCAGGCGCACCGCGCCCTGTTCGACGGCGACCATGGTGTGCCCGGTTTCCTGGCGCACCGAATAGCGCGTGCCCAGCGCCTGCGCCACGCCGTGCGCGGTCTCGACCAGGAAGGGGCGGTACGGCCGGCCGTGCTCCTTGGCGGTGGTGATGAAGACTTCGCCCTTCAGCAGTTCGAGACGTCGCTCGCTGGCGTTGTAATGCAGATTGACGGCGCTGTCGGCGTTCAGGTGCAAACGGCTGCCGTCGGCCAGCAGCAGTTCGCGGCGCTGGCCGACGCCGGTGGACAGGTCGGCCAGCGCGGTGCGCGCGGGCTGCGTGCGCAGGCCCAACGCGCCGGTCGCGCCGAATGCCGCCAGCACGATCGCCAGCTTGAGTCCCTGCCGGCGCGCGCCGGGACGCGCGGTAAGCGCCTTGCGGCTGGCCCGCGCATCGAGATCGCGAAAGCCGCCGCTGACTTTTTCGATATGGGTCCAGGCCCGCTCATGGTCGGGATGCTGGGCGCGCCAGCGGCTCCAGGCGCGGTGTTCGGCCGTTGTCGCCTGGCCGCTCATCATGGTGGTCAGCCATTCGGCGGCCTGCATGGCGATGTGAAGGTCGATCGGCCGGCCGCCCGCATACACCTGCTGCGGCGCGTCGCGCATGTCAGACGGCCGCAAAATCGGGCACGGCAAAAAAGCACAGCAGATTGGCCTTGGTCAGGTATTTTTTGACCGAGTGCGTGCTGGTGCCCAGTTCGGCCGCGATCTCGGCATAGCTCAGGCCTTCCAGGTGCGCCATCAAAAACGCCGACCTGGCTTTCACCGGCAGCCTGCCCAGCGCGCGGTCGATCAGCTGCAGCGATTCGAGCACGATGCTCATGCTTTCGGGCGACGGCGCGCTGGCCTGCGGCAGGTGCAGCAGGGCGTCGACATACGCGCGTTCGAGTTCCTCGCGCCGGCAATGGTTGGCCAGCAGGCGCT
This sequence comes from Janthinobacterium sp. PSPC3-1, assembly GCF_049896105.1. Taxonomy (NCBI): domain Bacteria; kingdom Pseudomonadati; phylum Pseudomonadota; class Betaproteobacteria; order Burkholderiales; family Oxalobacteraceae; genus Janthinobacterium; species Janthinobacterium sp. PSPC3-1. Next base: position 77,394 of record NZ_JAFCTQ010000004.1, read on the forward strand.
TGGCGATGGTGGCCAGGAAAGGGCGTGGCGCAATGATGTCGGCATGGCTGCGCGCCACCAGCACCTTGATGAAGGTATCCTGCGCCAGGTCGCCCGCCAGCCCCGCATCGTGCAGGCGGCGCTTGAGCCAGTGCAGCAGCCAGCCGTGGTGCTCGCTGTACAGGGTCTGGAGGTCGGACTGCGGAGGGTGGACGGACAGCATGGCACAGCGCGATCTAAATGAGAATTGTTCTCATTGTAGCGCAGCGCGGTGCCAGCGGCAATTGGCAACCGTGTCCCGTTGTGGAAACGCCACTGAGGTGTATCAGTTTCAAAGTTCCTTGATGGCAAGCCTGTGTGTGCGAAAATGCATGTTGATCTAGCGTTGCGGAGTAAAGAAGATGATGTGGCTGGTTGGCGGTATCCTGTTGGTCCTGATCGCCACATTCTTATGGCTGGCTTTTTTTTATCGTGTGCGCGCCATGACGCGCCAGGCCCAGCTGATGAACTGGGTCGATATCGGCCGCGTGTCCAACCTCGCGGGCGGCAATGATATTTTGCTGGCCAGGAACGAGCGCAACTCGAAGATCGACTGGCGTACCGGCGAAGTCTGGCTGGTCAACCCCAAGGTCAGCGAGCCGTTCGAGGATTACCTGGCTGTCGAGCGCTGGCTGACGGTGCACGATGCGCCGCGGCCGGAACCTGTGCCCAAGCCGGCACCGCCGCCCGAGCCGGAACCCGAGCCGGAACCGGTCGTGGAGCCGCTGCCGCTGGCCGACACCTTGCCCGTGTTCCAGCAGAAGGTCGATGACTGCCTGGCCAGGGCCGAGGGCGGCCAGGAGCTGCTGGAAACCAAGCAGGCGTTCGAGGCGGGCAGCGAGGCCTACCTGGAAGCGGGCACGCAGCTGAGCGCCGCCGCGCTCGAATGCGGCATGGCGCCGCTGATGGTGGCCACCTTTCATATCGGCGCGTTCGCCGCCCTCGCCGAGGCCACCGGCGACGACAAGCTGGCGCGCGCCACCGCCAGCCTGCAGGCGGCGGCGAAACAGATACGGATGATGAAGGAAGTGCCGGCACCATGAAAAAAGGGCTGATCTCGCGATCAGCCCTTTTCAGGTATTTGGTTGCGGGGACAGGATTTGAACCTGTGACCTTCGGGTTATGAGCCCGACGAGCTGCCAGACTGCTCCACCCCGCAGG